>CAZCMD010000145.1:0-12685 GCA_964499695.1 uncultured Desulfatiglans sp. | reverse complement strand
ATTAGAAACATAAAGGAGAGATTTTTAAATGAAACTGAAAAACATGATTACTACATTTATGGCAGGCGCATTTCTTTTCACAGGGGCAGCGTATGCAGGGGATGTTGATATCCTGCTTAATAAGCTTGTGGAAAAAAATATCCTTACAAAGGAAGAGGCCAAAGGTCTTTCAGATGAGATGAAAAAGGATGGTGAAAAGGAAAAGATGGTAACTGCCGAGGCCAGTAAAGAATCATTCGAACTTCCAAAATGGATCAAAAACACAGAGATTAAAGGCGATGTCAGGGTTCGTTATCAGAGTCAGGACACGGACAATGACGGCAGGGTCTCTCGTGACAGGGGTAGAATAAGGGCGAGACTCGGTGTCATTTCAAAACCGGATGATAAATGGGAAGGGGCCATTGGTCTTGCAACAGGGGGTTCCGATCCAAGGTCAACAAATCAAACACTTGAAAACACTTTTCAGACACCGGATATCAGGCTTGATTATGCCTATGCAAAGTACAGCCCCAACAAAATTATAAGCATAATGGCAGGGAAGATAGCTAACCCCATTTGGGGTACAAAGGATCTTTTATGGGACACGGATATTTACCCTGACGGTATTGCAGCAGCCCTTAACTTTAAGATAAATGATAATCTTGAGATATTTGCTACACCTGCATATTTTCTGCTTGATGAATACAGCAGCTCAAAATCAGATCCCACTATGACCGTGCTGCAGTCGGGGATAAAAACAAACATAAACAAAAATATTGATATGAAGTTTGCCGCTGCATACTATAATTTTTCAGACATGGTGGGTAATGATTTTTCAGAGTGGTCAGGCAATTCAAACACAAGGATACCCACTACCAATAACTGGCTTTACGAATATGATGGCGTTACCCTGGACGCAGAGATTGGTTTCAAGCTGCCTGAAAGAATCAAATATGTGGAAACCCTTTCCATGTTTGGCCAGTATGTTGATTCTGATGCAGACACAAATAATCAAGGATATTTGTATGGTTTCAGTTTTGGCGACAAGAGCGTAAAAGAGGCGAAGGACTGGCAGGTTAAGGTCAACTACAGAAAACTTGAAAAAGATGCATGGGCAGATTTTATGCCGGACAGTGATTTCTACAGTGGCGCAACTGATGTAAAGGGCATGGAATATGAATTGACCATAGGACTGGCAAAAAATATTACGCTGGGGCTTGATTATTATCACGCAAAACCGATACTCAGTAATCCTGCCAGGAAAGAGGGTTTCTTTCAGGCTGACCTGGCTGTAAAGTTCTAATCCCCCTCTTCCTTTTTGTCGATTAACGGTGATAGCGGAAAAAATAGCTGTCACCGTTTTCTGTTAAAGACAGTTTAATTAACCGGCAGCATGATCTCTATATTTGTCCCCTGATTTTTCCTGCTCTTCACGGATATCTCTCCGCAATGATTCATTACAATCTGCTGAACCATTGTAAGCCCGAGGCCTGCGCCTGTCTTTTTGGATGTAACAAAGGGGTTATACAGGTTAGCAATCTCATCATCCCCTATGCCTGTGCCGGTATCTGTCACCTCAATCATTACATGATTTTCAATTATCTTTACTGTCAGACTCAACTCGCCGCCATCCATCATGGACTCAAGTGAATTTTCAAATATATTGGTAAGGGCGGTATATATCTGTGATTCATCAAGATCAATATCCGGGATGGCCTTATCAATTGATGCCCTGATGATGACTCCCTGTTTTTCTGCTGTGGTCTTGAATGCCTTTAATATGCGGTCAATCACAGGGATGATACTTCCTTTCTTTAACTCTGCACCCTGCACCTCTGCGAGCCTGCCTACCTGCTTTACCAGCCGCTCAAGCCTTGCTGTTTCATTAAGGATTATTTCAGTATAGTTGTATGCCTCCGGGTCATGCATGAAACGGGTTTTAAGCCTTTTCGCAAAGCCCCCGATCACCATAACCGGGTTCCTGATTTCATGCGCGACACTGTTTACCAGTTGACCCATTGCTGCAGCCCTCTCTGTGCGGATCAACCTTTCACGGGCGGTTTTTAAGTCCTGGCTTGTCAATTCATAATCATGTTCCAGCCGCTCATAAAGCCTTGCATTTTCAATTGCAACGGCAATGAGCTGTGAAAGGCTGGTGAGGATCTCCATGTCCCCTTCATTAAAATATTCACCGGTCTTTTTGTTAAGCACCTGGATGGCGCCTATTGCCTTTCCCCTGATAAATAAGGGCACGCATATGAGCGATCTTGTTCGGAAACCTGTTAACAGATCAAGCCTGTTGCTGAATCTCTTCTCCTTTGTTACATCGTTTATGACCATAGGCTTGCCTGTCTCTACTACATGGCCTGCGATCCCGTCCCCCAGTTTTACACGGACATCCTTTATCGGGTCTTTCTTTTCCCCCCTTGCAAGCCGTATGAAAAGATCTTTTTTTTCTTCATCTTTTTCATAGATGGTGCTTGCCTCTGCATTGATAAATTCCTCAGCGCAGTTCATCGCATTGTCAAGAACCGTTTCTATCTTAAGGGACGAATTGATAAGGGTGCTGAATTTTAAAAGCGTATGCAACTCACGGTGATAAACATCCTCTTTGGAATCAGCCATTTTCATCTCCGGGTTAGGATACTATTGGGATATCGGGAATGCCAATCATACTATTATCTGCGTACACAGGCAATCGTTTCTGTGTTTAACACTGGTAAAGCATTTGATGATGTAACTGTGCCAAATAGAAATCAGACCAAAAGGTTAGAGATAGGCACCATGGATATATCTGTTGTCCTGATACCGTTGTAAAATTTGCCCACCGCTCTTGCGGTTTCAGGAAACGGGTGACCGATCCCTGTTGCGTGTCCGAAGAGTTGTGCAAGACCCTTCAAGGTTTCAAGCTGCATGCCTATGTGTGCCTCATCCTGAATATTGTCGATGAAGATATTTCTTTTCGCAGCGGAGATATTCATTGTCTTTGCTGTCTGGTATCCTGTTGATCTGTTCGTAGTAAGGCTGTCTACAAAAAAGAGCCCCCGGTCTTTTACAACGGAAAGGACCTCCTTCATCTCCTTTCCGCATGCCGTAAACCTCGATCCCATGTGGTTGTTGATACCGGTTACATAGGGGGTTTCAACAATATTTTCCGTTATCATGCCGGTAATTTTTTCTATTGGATCTTTAACATATAATGCCCCTGGCCCGGGGTCAACAGAGGGATCAATGGGCTCCATAGGCTGATGAAGCATTATCTCATAATTGAGAGAGTGTATCTTTTCCGCAAGACGGGCAGACAAGGGTAATTTGGGAAGTATGGAAAAGGTTAGAGATGCCCCGATGCCAAGAAACTCATCCAATCTCTCCTCGCTGAAACCAATGTCATCTATAATAATGGCAATTTTTGGACTATGGGTACATGCACGGGCAATTGATCTTGTGAAACCATTAAGACCCAGGAGACTGCCGGTAAAAAATATGGCACTTTTATATAAAAATGTCCTCCTTTCCATCATAAAGTCTTTTTCCGGCATGCAGAGACCTTTGTTTTGTTATTTTATGAAGAGTTCGAGGGCCTTTTACAATAATTTGTGGTATTGGTCAAGAAAAAATCTATATGTTGTATAAGAAAGCTAAATATAAACCTCTTTTTCTTTATTAATGCTCCCAGGAAGAGCGCTTTTACTGGTTAAAGCCATATTTTACTGATTTTTGGTAATGATTTCCGACTTTTTCCTTGATTTTTAACGCATGAAGGCTTAAAGAAAAACGGATAGTTCAATATCGGAAACCAAAATTACGAAGATCAAGAAAAGGAGGATTCAAAATGGCAAAGTCTAAGTATGGTAAATACATATTCAAAGAACCTCTGGAAATGGGCTCTAATGCACCGACTCTGCACATCTGTGCTGAAAAAGGTTGTATTGGTGAAGGCATTAAGGTTCCTGTTGAGGTTCAGCTTCTTGTTATAACCGAGCCGGTTAAGTTCCCTCACCCGGCCCATTCCCATGATGGAGATGAGATCTTTTTCATCTTTGGCGCCAATCCGAAAAATTATTATGATTTTGATGCTGAGATTGAGGTCTGTTTTGGTAAAGAGGGAGAGAAACACATAATAAATTCGACCTCTATCCTTTATATGCCCAAGGGCCTGATACATGGCCCGATCAACATTAAAAAGGTGAAAAAACCTTTTCAGTGGATGCATGTGCTATTCGCACCAAAGTACGACATGTCAACAGGAGATGTCTCTCTGCATCCCGGACACCCGCGTAAGCATTACACAGCAGCACAGATTAAAAAACTGAAAAAGGGAGATACTAAGGTAATAAAGGAAGCAGCAAAGAAAACAGCAGCAAAGAAAACAACAGCGAAAAAAGCAGTAGCTAAAAAGCCGGCAGCAAAAAAACCCGTAGCAAAGAAAGCCGCGGCTAAAAAACCGGCAGCAAAAAAATCCAGATAATGGACTGGCCCCGCACCTGCTGCGGGGCCTAAAAAGTAATGAACCAGACGGACTCCCGGTATTAAAAATCTATCATAAAGATCAGGTAAAAAAATGGACAATCAAAGACGTAGAACCCTTTTTGAACTATACAAAAAAAGCAGTGATGAAGACCTGGAACAGCTCCTGCTTGAGGGTAAAGAGAGTTTTGAAGATGGTGCATATGACCTGATTCTTGCTGAAGCAAAGAGGAGAAGACTTGATACCGGTTCTGATTATGGTGAACCTGATTATGTGGAAGATGAAACAGAAGAGGGAGAGGTTGATATTAAGGAGATCCGGTTTGATAAGCTGAGTGATCCAGATCTTATGGGGATGCTTGTAAATATCCACCAATTGGATGAATTAAATTTTCATCTTGCATCTGCAGAAGCAATCAGAAGAAGGATAGATTCAACAGATATCAGGGCATACAGGAAAACGGTACAGTGTGAAAGCTGTGCTGAACATGTTGAAGTAGAGATGATAGAAAACCCCCGCCCCCTGATAATATTAAAGACAGTTGATGAGGCAGGTTTATATACAGAGGCCCTTGATGAAGAGGGCATACCATATGAGATCCAGATCATAGTGGATGACAGGGATTATAAAAAGGCTGAAATGGCTGCAAACAGCATTATGCCTCCTGAATAGATACGCGCCATAATTACTTTATTGCTGTTATCAGGTATGTCCCTGTTAAAAGTATAATCGTTGCAATAAGCCGTATAGAAAGGTCTGTTTCGCGGAAGAGTTTCCCGCCCACAAGACATGCAATAAAGACCGATAACCTTTTTAATGCCAGTACCAGCGCCACCTTACCCCCGGCAACTGCAAGTATCTGGGAGTATCTATAGCCTATCGTAAGTATCCCGATAAAGGCCATAAGCACCCAGCCCTCTCTCATAGAGCCGATAAAACATAAAAGAGACCTTCTTTTCCTGACAATGATAAATGCCAGCCCGAACAGAATCAGGTTAAAAAGGTGCTGGAAAAACATGAATGCCTCGGGCTTTATCTTAAAATTCCCAACAATAACCTTGTCAAGCACAGAGGTGATCGTAAATGCAATAAGGGCGATCAGTATATAATTGTGTCCCCTGGATTTTATAAAAATAGTAAAGGGAGCAAGGATGTGGTTACCTTTTTTCACATTTATCAGGTATGTGCCTATAATTACCAGGATAAGCCCTGATACCTGCCAGAGGTTCAGGTTTTCATTCAGAAAGATAAATGCGAGAATGGCAACAAGGCCCGGGTTAAGATCCATCAGGGGCAGAGAGCCGCTGATATCCAGCCTTTTCAGGGCGGCCATAACAGAATAGAACGCAACAGCGTTGAATACGCTCTTTAAAAATAAAACGGACAATGCCTGTCTGTTTATCTCCCCGAACTCGAAGAAATAAACAAACGGCAATGCGAGTATGAATGAAAAAACAGAGAGGATGGCAGATAATTCAAGCGCATCTGTCTTAAACAGGGATTTTTTTTCACATATGGCAGCGGCTGCCGAGAGGGCAGCCGATACCAGTGCAAGAATACGCCAGTCCATAGAATATAAGGTTTATGCCCCTTCTGAGAAGGGTTCCATTTCTACAGACCGTGTCAGTTTAAGAAAACCGTTAAGTTCTGTTTCGTTTACCTTAATGCCATTGACCTTTATCAGGAATTCCTTTCCGGGGCAATCCTTCAGGTGGAGAGGCACTATGCGTATACCCTCAGAGAGTTTACCCTCCTCAATCTTTTTATTAAGGGCCTTGATAAAGTCTCCCACACCATTTGCAATGCATTTTTCACATATGCATATCTCAATGATCTTTGTCTTGAAAACAGAATCGCCCATCTTGCTGGACTTTGTTATCTTACCTTTCTTGTTCATATAGTGTGTGTGGAGCAGTTTGTGTGCCTTTTCAGAGTTAGGCTCCCCGTAAAAATCAGTATAAAGCCTGATGATATCCGGGTTATCCTGGGACTTCCTGAATTTGGAGGTCTTGTCAATATTGATCAGTACCTGCTGCCTTGCCTCAAGAGAGTCTATCTTTTCAGGCACAGGGTGACCCGCCCCGGAGATACAACCGCCCGGGCATGTCATTACCTCTATAAGGTCATATCCCGTATCGACACCTTCCTTTACCTTCTCTATTACCTGTTCAGCATTGTGAAGGCCGCTTATAACCGCAACCCTGAGCTTATTTCCTCCCAGATTAACTGTGGCCTCTTTTATACCTTCGAAACCTCTTACTGCCTCGAATTCAAGCTGATCAAGCTGAGCCTTTCCGGAGAGTTTCTCAGCGGCCATCCTGAGGGCTGCCTCGGCAACACCGCCTGATGCACCGAAGAGTACACCCGCACCTGTTACCTGTTTGTAGGGGTCATCAAATTCCGAGAACTCCACCTCATTGACGTCAGTGAAGGTAATATCCACCATTTCAATGAGTTCACTTGTTGTAAGAACACAGTCAACATCACGGATACCTTCCGGTGCAAACTCCTCCCTTGCTGCCTCAGACTTTTTCGCAAGACAGGGCACTATGGAGACAACAAAAAGGTCTTTCTTAGGTATATTTGCCCATTCCGCGAAATGGTTTTTAACAGTGGCGCCCATCATCTGCTGAGGAGATTTACATGAAGAGAGATGGGGAATAAGCTCAGGATGACGGCGTTCAACATAGTTGACCCACCCCGGACAGCATGATGTGAACTGGGGCATAACGCCTTTATTAGTAACCCTGTTAATAAATTCCGTAGTCTCTTCAAGGATGGTCAGGTCTGCTGCAAAACAGAAATCAAAGACCTTATCAAAACCCATCTTTTTAAGAAGCCCTGCTATAAACGGGGAAGCCTTGTCAAAGGGCAGTTTATAATGGGAGGCAATAACGCTTCTTACCGCAGGAGCTACAAAACCCACAACAGTCTTTTTCGGGTCTTTAATAGCGCCCAGCACCTTCCATCTTTCTCTCTTGTAATCAAGTGCGCCGCATGGACATGAATTTACGCACTGTCCGCAGCTCACGCAGAAGGTCTCATTTAGAGGCTTCCCTGTTCTTGTACCAACGAGCATCCTGCCGTTTCTGATATAATAGGAGAGCACATCCACACCTACAACCTCGGCACAGGCGGCAATACATCTTCCGCATGAGATACATTTGTTGTGATCTCTTACTATAAATGGATGGTCATTTGCCTGTGGGAAGAATGGCCTCTCATGAATCGGTTTGATAAATGTTATGTTATGTGCCTTGGCCTCTGCCTTAAGATCGCAGGTGTACCTTGAGCCGCACCCGCAGCGGAGGCAGCGTCTGGCCTCTTCCCTTACCTGTACTGCGCTTAAGCCCAGTTCTACCTCATTAAAATTATTTTTCCTGGCCTTAACCTCGATCATAGGCATCTTTGACCTGGGGAGTTTAGGCATCTCCTCGAATTCCCACCTTGGTAGATCCTCAAGCGTTCCTCTGCTGCAATTAAACTCGGCCTTTTCTTCCTTCACATACCCTTCTGTGAGGTAGCAGTGTATTGCCTCAGCTGCACGGTGTCCTGCCCCGACCGCCTGGACAACCGTGGCAGGGCCTGTAACACAGTCTCCGCCGGAAAAGATCTTTTCTATGGAGGTCTGCATTGTGCGCCCGTCTATCTTTATATCGCCCCATTTATTCAGTTGCACCGGGAGGTCATTATACAAAAACTGGGTATTTGTGCTCTGCCCGATGGCCCCGATAATTGTGTCGGCCTCAATAATAAACGCACTTCCTTCAATAGGTACAGGGCGACGGCGACCTGACCTGTCAAGTTCGCCCAGGGTCATTTTAATACATTCAAGGTGTTTTTTGCCGTTGACTTCGGTTATCTTGTTGGGGGCTGTAAGGGTGATTATCTCAATGCCTTCATGTTTGGCATCTTCGATTTCATATTTCTGGGCAGGCATTTCATCCTCTGTCCTGCGGTATACTATTTTTACATCCTTAGCACCCTTTCGCAATGCGGTACGGGCGCAGTCGATGGCAGTGTTACCGCCGCCTATTACTATAACCTTTTCACCTATATCTAATTTATCGCCCTTTACAACCTGCTCAAGAAAATTGATGCCAAGCCATACATTCTTGAGGTTTTCGCCTTCAACCTGCATTGGTGTTGCACGCCATGAACCTATCGCAAGATAAACAGCATCAAAATTCTTATGGAGGTCTTCAAGGTGTATATTTGTTCCAAGATTCTTTTCGCAGAGGATCTTGACTCCTAATGCCCTGATAATCCCGATCTCCTTGTCAAGCTGTGCCTTTGGCAGACGGTATTCCGGGATGCCGTAGCGCATCATACCGCCAGGCTGGCTGTGACGTTCAAAGACCGTAACATCATGGCCGTTGATGGCGCTGTAATATGCGGCTGAAAGACCGGACGGGCCTGAGCCGATAATGGCTATCTTTTTACCGGTAGGGTCTGCCTTTTTGGGTACAAAGGGTGTTTCCCTGGCCATGTCCCAGTCTGCCACAAAACGTTTTACATAATTGATGCCTACAGGTTCATCGACCAGATTGCGTCTGCACTGTGCTTCACATGGATGAGGACATACACGACCGCAGACCATTGGGAAAGGGTTATTTTTTTTGATAACCTTTAGTGCTGTCTCAAAATTACCTGCCTCCACATGCATCAGATAGAATTGTATATCAATATGGGCCGGGCAGGTCATTACGCAGGGCGCAGTGCAGTCTGCATTGTGGTCGCTTAAAAGCTGTTCAAGCCTTACCCTGCGGTATGCCTCCAGATGATGGTTAGAGGTAATAATATTCATCCCCTCCTTAATGGGGGTCTGGCAACTTTTTACGCTTCTTACGACTTTCCCTTCCTCTTCAAGCTGCACTTCGCAAAGACCGCAGTTCCCATTGGCCCTTTTAAGCCTTATGTCATAACAGAGGTGAGGGATGTGTATACCCTCCTGAAGAAGAGACTGAAGTATGGTAAGCCCGCCATATACCTCAGTTTCTTTTCCGTTTACAGTAACCTTTATCCTTTTGAATTCAGAACTTTTTCTTGCAGCGAGGGGAATATAACCTGCTGCGGTTCTGAGTTCCTTAATAAGAGAGGAACTCTCTCTCTCCGTGTTGACGGAGAGCTTATTTGCATCACTACTACTCATAAATAATCTCCTTTAATGTTAATCAGGTTTTCTCTATTGTACTATTCGGTTTACCGATGAATATAAGCAAACTCAAAAAATTATATGCGGCATTTATATCACGAATCCCGGTTCTATGCAAAAAAATAATTTAGGCCGTAAAATATTATAAATGGGCTAACTTATCAATCTGGTTAGTATTTTTAAAGGTCTGGCCATGGATATTTAAGCCGTGCATTTCCTCCCGGGGTTTAATTTTTTTGCAAAATCAAAAAAGATATATAGTTTGTGAAATCGTTGTTAGGGAATAACTGTTACTATTGAAATTGAGGATTGATTATGAAAGTTACAGCAGGAATACTTTTTGTATTCATTATCTTTTCTTTGAATGTGTTTGCTGAAAGCGGGGGTGAGACACCAGCCGAAAAGAAAAACAGCAAAGAGACATATATTCTGGATGAAATAATTGTAACCGCAAGGGGTTACGAATCGGAGATAAAAAAGATCCCGGGCGGCACAGGGGTGATAACCTCTAATGATATACATTTTATACAGCCGAGCAGCATATCGGATGCCTTTCGTGTTATCCCTGGGGTAACAAAGAGTTCAGACTCACCCTGGGGTTCGGAGGTAAACATCAGGGGAAGCTCAAGGGCAAACGTGGTCTTTCTTGTTGATGAGATCAGGCTCAATACTGCAACAGATATAGGCGCCCAGTTCGGCACAGTTGACCCTGCCTCTGTTGAGAGGGTTGAGATACTTAAAGGCCCAATATCTGCCCTTTACGGATCAGGCACAATGGGAGGCGTGGTAAATGTAATCACCAGAAACGGCAGGTTCAGTGATAAGGCATATACAGAGGGAGGAGGTAACCTGCTTTACAATGCCAATTCTTCGGGTGCAAGCACATACGCATATACAGCCTATAATACCCCGGGTTACTATATCTTTGCGAGCGGTAGCTACAGGGATTTCGGGTCATATGAGGATGGGAGACACAATACGATGAAAAACAGCGGGTTTTCAGACCTGCAGGGTATACTAAACCTTGGTTATAAATCCAATGAGGTCAACTCCACCGAGCTTAAAACCCAGTATTACCGTGGTGATGAGATAGGCATCCCCGGTGCCGGGGGTGTGGGCTTCCCGGCTGAGGCAACCGTGACATATGATGAGGTTGACCGGGTCTTAATCAACCTTGAGCACACATATCGTCCTGAAATCGGGTTTTATCAGGAGTCAAAGCTCAGGCTTTCATACCATTCCATAGACAGGCATGTGAGGGTTAATGATATCCCCCCGCCCATGGGCGCATTTTTAAGGAGTATTGAACCCGAGGCAACACATAAAACATATTCAGCAGTATTGATAAACAGGTTTAAAACCACAGATCATGAGATAATGCTTGGCCTTGACACCTGGAAACGTACATACAGGGGTGAAAGGGTGCGCACAAAACATAATGGCGAGACCTCCATAGATACACCCATACCTGACTCATACTATCTCTCCTCCGGTATTTACACGGAGGATGAATGGGAGATAAACGACCGGTTTTCTCTTAATATCGGGGGCCGGTTTGACAGGATTCAGGTGAAAAATGAAGAGGCAAACCTTTATAAAACCACGTTTGCCACTGCACCACCCCCTCCCCAGCCAAATAGGATGATATGGGATAAGTATGACGTAACCGAATATTCCTGGAATGCCCATACCGGTATCACATATGAGATAAACAACCTGTGGTCAACAGACTTTATTATGGCAAGGGCATACAGGGCAGCCTCGCTTGAAGAGAGGTACAAATACCTTAACCTTGGAAGCGGGGTTGAAAAATGGGGAAACCCGAACCTTGAACCTGAAGAGTCCATGTTTTTTGAATACGGGGTAATGAGGACGGGCGAGATTGTAAAGGCCGGGGTCTCTCTATATTATAATGATCTCAGTAACCTTATTGCAGAAAAACAGGTAAGCCCTGCCCGTATAGAGCTTCAGAACATAAGCAAGGCAGAACTGTATGGAGGAGAATTTGAATTTACCCTGCACCCGGCAGCATGGTTTTCCGCCTCCGGTAATGTTGCCTACACAAGGGGCCGTGACACAGGAACGGATCAAGACCTCCCCTCTATACCTCCTGTGAACGGGTTTTTACGTCTCTGCTTTTATCCATTTTCCGGGGCATGGGTGCAACTTGATTCCATATATAATGCCTCACAGAAAAAGGTACCAACAGGAGTGCATATATCCGATGACTGGACAAGGTTTGATTTTATGGCCGGTTATAAATTCATTGTTTCAAACACCGGGCATGAGATATACGGGGCAGTGGACAACCTGTTTAACAAAGCCTATTCGGATTACCTTACCACCTCAAGGGGCTATACATTTAATGAGCCCGGAAGGACATTCCGCATAGGGTATAAGATGGAGTTTTAAAACCCTGATGTATAATTTGGGTTTAATATAAGGCAATTATTGCATAAAAAAGGCTTAAAACCTTTTTGACTGCCTTTTTTATTCTCTATTTGACCATTACCTATGCTTGACAAATAGCTGATACAACAATATTATCTATATTGAGTATTACTGTATCAAAACTGTATTGGACATTTTACCGCTGCATAACCCGTTTAAGGGAAATTTAATAACTTATTAATTGGAGGAATCAGGTATGAATTTACGAAAAATGTTAATTTCAGCCACCTGCCTCGGTATGTTTTTCAGCATAAACATTCCGTCAGGTGCGCTGGCAGCAACCGAAAAGGAGCCCGTAATAACGGTGCTCAACCCTTTGGGCACACCGCCGCCGATCGAAGTAAAACAGATGGCCCCGCGTCTTACTACCCTGGACGGCAAAACCATTTACTTTATTAATACCGGCTTTCCAAATTCTGGCCGCCTTCTGGAAGAGATGAGCAAATGGTTCAAGGCCAGCTATCCGAAAGCTAACATGGTGATTGCTCGTGCAGGGATGTCCAACATTCCTCAGAACGTGATGACCGAGATCAAAGAGAAGGCGGATGCCGTGATCCTCGGGGTGGGGCATTGAAGCGTCTGCGCTCCCGGGGCAGTTCGCCTCGCAATCGATTTGGAATCCCAATTAAAAA
>CAZCMD010000144.1:9684-12714 GCA_964499695.1 uncultured Desulfatiglans sp. | reverse complement strand
TAGGAAACTGTGTCCCCCTTGGTATCAATGGCAAAAACTCGTGAGTTCCTGTTTTTCGGTTATAGCTTTTAATCGCATAATCATGCTGTATATGGTCATATAAATTTTCCATATCACTGCTTAAAAACCTGCATGCCCCCCTTGCAACAGCATCATATGGCCTGAAATATTTTATTCTTTCTCCAAACAGAGTGCGTACCTGCCTGCGGATGCTTGGTATCTGGCTTGTTCCTCCTACAAGCAAAGCCTCTTTTATTGAAGACCTCTCAATCCCTTTTTCATATGCATGTTTCAATGCCCGTTCAATAGTTTCCTGTATGTTATAGTAGAGTCCATTATCTTCAAGGAGATCTTCAAGCTCTATTCGCTTGTATTTTCCTTTGAGCCTGAGTCCTGATAATTCATGGATTATATCATAGGTGTATTCATCATTACTGCTAAGGCCTTCTTTTATCTCTTCCACTCCCCGCATAAACAGGGCGCTCGCCTCTCTTGCATCCAGTACATTCATATTAGCGCGTTTCAGGATATCTCCATAGAGCCAGCCGTCTATTGTTCGTCCTCCTATTCTGCAACCGGCCTTTCCCATTACCCTGCAGCCGATACCACGGTCAACCTGCTCTTCTATCTGTATAACAGATACATCCAGCGTACCACCGCCAAAATCAAATATCAGGTAAATATCTCCCTTCTGAAGTTGCGTGTCGTACCCGAATACACAGGCGCTAGATTCATCCAGAAACCTGTATCTTTTTATTCCGATGGTATGGCATGTGGAAGAGAGCCAGTCAGTATAATATTCAAATGATTCCACAGGCACGGTAAAGACCACTTCACCTGATCCCGGATCAATGTAGCCTGACTCTGCTGCAAAAAACAGTATCTTCTCAAGAAAATCGCGGCCTGCTGTAAAATAATCCACTGTAGTCCCGTCAGGGAGCGGATAATTTACCTTTCGCCTGGACTGAATAAATGCCTTCAGCCACCTGAAAGAGCCTTTACTTTTTTCAAGCATTTTATCAATAACCTGGGCACCTATATAGCTTGTACTTTTATCCCTGTAGCAGATCATAGAAGGTATATAGGGTATTTCAATTTTCCGGCCATCCTGTTCAAATAAATAAGGCAGGGTTACACCATCAATGGTATGGAGGTCAACATCATGCTTTTCTTCATTCCAGAACGCAACAATAGTGTTAGAGGTCCCAAAATCAATTGCCATTTTTTGATAACGACTGGTTTTCATAATTTAATATTGACTTTCTCATCAACATCAAGTGTCTGCGGGGCTTCCTGCTCATGCATTTCAGATGTCTCTTCCCTTAACAGGATCTTACCGCCAAGGTCCGTTTCAAGCTCTTTAGTCAAATCAAGGCATTTCTTGCCCTTAACGCCCCTGACTTCATATTTAACCTCACCGCTCGCATCAATAAAGACCTCAATCTCTTCTATATTCATTTTTTAATCCTCTATTTCAATGGATGGTGTAGTCATAAAATCAGGTACCCTGACCTGTTCCTTTAATGCGGATGATGTTTCACTGAATGATGCGGATCGTGCACGACCCTCTTCCAGCCATCTCCTGAGATGGCGAATATTATCCTTCTGGCTTATACTGATAGGCACAACCTCTTCTCTTGTCTTAAGTACATACAGAATATCTTCGGTAGTGAATTCACGTTTTCCATCATTAAAGGCCCTTACCATAGCGGCAATAACCGCCTGCTCGATCTCTGCGCCCACATATCCCTCACTTTCACGGGCAAGCTGGTCCAGATCATAATGATCTATCACCGGCCTTTTTTTAAGCAGATGTACCTGAAAGATCTCTTTTCTTTCTTTAAAGGTAGGGAGATCAAGAAAGAATATGGCATCAAACCTGCCTGCCCTTGAAAATTCAGGGGGAATCCTTGAGATATTATTTGCCGTACACACAACAAACACAGGTTTCTTTTTTTCAACCATCCATGAAAGCAGTGTGCCGAATACCCTTGAGCTTGTTCCCGAATCACCGCCAGAGTCAGAGAGCCCCTTTTCAACCTCATCTATCCAGAGCACACATGGGCTTACAGTCTCTGCCAGTTTAAGGGCCTTCCTGATATTTTCTTCGCTTTGCCCTACAAGGCTTCCAAACACAGCCCCCATATCAAGCCTTATAAGAGGCTGATGCCAGAGACCCGATACAACCTTGGCGGTTAAACTTTTTCCGGTTCCGGGCACACCTAATAAAAGCAGCCCTTTAGGGGGAGTAAGACCATACTCGGAAGCGCTTGATGAAAAACAATTGGCCCTTGACCCGAGCCACTCCTTTAACACATCAAGTCCGCCCACCTGGTTTATGTTTTCCGTTGCTGAATAAAACTCAAGGGCGCCGCTTTCCCTGATAATAGCCTTTTTTTCATGGGTAACCAGATCAATATCCTGCTCATCCAGCCCCCCTTTTTTAACAATGGCCTTTGCAAATACCCGCTGTGCCTGGTTGGCTGTAAGACCAAGGGCGCTGTGTATCAATCGGTCCTTTCCCAAGTCAGTAATATTTAATTTTATATTGGGGATATTTGCAAACCCGTCAAGTATCTGTTTAATGCCGTCATAATCAGGAGGCGTATAATCAATTGTATAAACCTGGTCACTCAGTTCATCAGGAACCCTGGCAACATGAGATGTGACAATAATATTTTTACGGGTCTGTTTCAGGTTCTGGGCCAGATTTTTCATTTTGCGTATTATCTGATGGTTTTTGTCCCACAACCCGTGAAAATCCTTAAGCACAAAAACAGCATCCTGGTCTATTTTATGAATCATGTCCAGGGCGCTTAAGGGATCTTTAGCAGGGCGGTCAACCTTGTCTGCTGATTCTGTCAAAGGTACAAAGCTGTCTGCGACATCCCATGAATAGGCCGGTTTACCAGCGTTTTCACATGCCCCTGCAATCTCTTTGAGCACACGTTCTTCTTCTGATGTAACAACATAAATCAGGGTGAACCTTGCTTTAAAGTAAAGTATCAGCTCCTGCTGAAACTGGGTAAG
>CAZCMD010000144.1:0-9584 GCA_964499695.1 uncultured Desulfatiglans sp. | reverse complement strand
TCAGGGTGAACCTTGCTTTAAAGTAAAGTATCAGCTCCTGCTGAAACTGGGTAAGTTTTTCCTTCATAGCATTTCCTTCCTTTTATATTTTGCCAAAATTGCATTTAAAAGGGTGTCATTCCCCGACACCGATCGGGGAATCCAGTTTTTGTTCATCTGTTTACACCCGTAGGGGCACGGCGCGCCGTACCCCTACAATGGCTTGCATGTATCTATGCAGTTAAAGGAGTATCAATACACCGCCCTCCTCAGGGTCATATGGATTGTATTATCCTCTTCATTTTCTTCTTCCACCAGTTCAAACCCCTGTTCCTCCATACGCTCCTTTACCGCATGATAAGCATATTTCTGCTGAACCTGCTTAAGGAATAAGTCGGGCTTGATATCTTTAATACCATACCAGTCAGCCACCAGGTCATATGCATCGCCCTCTTTTTTAAAGCCCATATCATAGCCCCGGTTTCTGGTGGGGATCATAATATCCACTTCTGTTTCCTGCCCATCATATCCCCTTATCTGAACCTTGTCGTCATTAACCTCATAACCCAGGTCAAGTAATGCACTAATAAGGTGTTCTTTTTTTATCAGACGCGTTTTTATCTTTGTGAAGTGAGACATGGTCTATCTCCTGTTAAAAATATAATGTTTTTGTTTTTCTTAGCGTCCTTTGGGTCTTTGCGGTACAGTTTTATTCTACTCAAATTCAATCTCCACATCCGTGTCCCCGGCATCATAGGCCTCATCTTCACTCCATGTACTCTCTGTGCCAAGATACTCACCAAGTGTCAACAAATATTCCTTTTCAGCCGCAGGTATAAATCCTTTAATCAACGCAAATAAATCATCCTGACCATCCGGTCTGTTTCTGGAATCACTCCTTAATCCTTTAAGCTCTTCAAGCCCCTGAGGTCCAAGATCCACTAACCGCCCTGAATCTGGCATATTAAGCAATGCCTGCACCCAGTACACATGATCCTGTCCCAAGAGGATTTTGTTTACAGGGCTCAGACTCCCAGGTTTTAATAGCTCTGCCCCTGCCGCTGCCATACGAACCTGCCAGTATGGGTCTGCACAGGCCTTGTTAACAGCATCAGGCAGTTGGTTATATCCTCTCTCAGCGAGCGTTATTAGTGCTGCACTGCGCTTTCGAAAATTTTCTTCATCTTCAAGCCATGAAACAACTGTTTTATCATCAGCAGGTACCTTCTCATCTCCCATAAACATAGGCCTGAAATCCTGTAAAAGCGACATAGCAAAAGGTGATGGCAGATTTTGTCTTGATTCTTTTTCAGTGATAATCATTTCCAATCGTTCCTGGAATTCTCTACCAATATAATCAGGATTTTTCCATCCAGCCTCTCTTGCCGTATCAATTATGCGCTTACCCTGTGCATAGTTTGCCTGTGGCAGCAGATCAAAAACTTCGGAGTATTTTTTATTCTTTAATAGGATTTCAATCTGGATATCAATATCTTTTTCATCCAGGGAATCTTTTCTGCCACCCCTGTCGGTTTTAAAAACAGACAATAAGCGGGGATCACCGCTTTTTCTTATCCTTAAACTTATCGCATCTTTAATTGCATCAGACCCTGTTTCATACCAGTACCTGAGATAGGATTGCTCAAAATCAATATCATGATAGGCTTCAAGATCATCCGCAAGAAAACAAAAAAGTGCCCGCTCTGCGGGATCATCAGGTTGCCGGTTTAGTTTGTTAAGACAAAAAGCGACCTTTGACTCCGGGTTTTCTTTAGTAAGATTATTCACAGCATTGCCACTCAGATGTGTAAGCACATTATGCGCCGCAATTGTCATGGCTAAACGAAACCCGATAATAAGGCCCGGTTCCGCGGGCTGCGGAGGCTCCGGCAGACGCCGAGGATTTCTCCTGGGGTAATTGATGCTCCATGAACCGCCCCGCAGAACCCGGAGGCCCGATTCTAAAGGAGGTTTAAAATCACCTTCTGCATATCTTCTATAAGCATCACTTTCATAGTTATCTTCACACCACTCCCATATGTTTCCACCCTGCTGAAAGATACCCATGGTTCCTGCATCTTCCGGATGATCATATACCGGGGAGGTATCCCCATTTGGGCCTCTTATATTATCAAAGCCGAACCTGTGGCCATTTTCCCAGTCATCACCCCATGGGTATTTAAAGGCACCATAACCCCTTGCGCATAATTCCCATTCTGCCTCAGATGGAAGTCTTAACCCGGCCCATTCACAATATGCCTTTGCGTCATACCAGGTTACATCTCTAATGGGATGGTCAGATGGATCTTTATAATATTCGCCCCTGTTTTGGATATATTTACCTCCAGCCCGATATCCGGTTTTTTCTATAAATCTATTGAATTGTTTTACTGTAACACAGGTTAGGCTGATATAAAAAGGATCAAGCCAGTGCAGATGGCGGGGCTTTTCGTTATCATCCGCATCAGAATCAGTGTCATCCGATCCCATCCAGAACCACCCGCCGGGCGACAGAACCATTTCTGTGCCGTCTTTAGGGTTTATAAAATACCATGGAATTTTGTTTGGCATGATATATAGCTCAAAACTGAAAGTTCAAGGTTAAAAGGTAAAATGTAAAAATAAATATTTTGAAAATATATATTTCATCATGTTGATCATGTCTAATAAATATTAATATTACTGACTTATTTTTCCATATGAAATCTTTAAACAGTCAATTATTGAAGCTATGGAAGATTTGGGTAAGATCCGACCCTTTACGTTTTAGACAATTTTTCTTCCCAAAATCACCTCAATACTAAGCAGTATGAATCCATTTCATGCGTTTTTTGGAGAGTATAACAAGATGATTCGCAAATTTTTCTGAAGAATATACAGATAAAAAAGGTATGAGTATATCAATAATGTTCTTAGAAGTAGTGGGATTAGCTTTTACTCTGATTACTCCCGGATGTTTACTAAGGGGTAACACGACCCAATCTCCAAAATGTTCATCAAGGGTAATAAGAATTCGATCTTCAGCAATCGCCTTCTGCAATATATCATGGTCATCTGCCCTGGCCTGGCCTGTTTCCGAAGCACGTATAACATCATAACCTTCATCACGTAAAGCCTGGGCTACCTCCAATCGAAACATCTGATCAAGATAAAGTTTAAGAGATTCAGGCATTGGATGCCCTAATCTCAGCATGATCAAGAGACGCTCTTGCGTAGAGTAAGGCTGCCTGTATATCTTCCTTTCTTAACTCCGGATATCCAAGGAGTATTGAATCCCATGACTCACCCTCTGCTATTTCCTCAAGTATAATAGAGACAGGTATCCTGGTTCCTTTTACCACTGGCATACCATTACAAACCCTTGGATTAAGTTCAATGTGATCCATTAAAGTCATTACAATTCCTCCTGAATTATTTTCATCTGCTTTAACAAGTGTATAAATGGTACTTAAAAGCAGCAGATGCGTCAATGATATTATTTCATAACACCCAGACCACTTTCAACAACCTCTCCCTCATCTGTAATGATAATTTCAGTTTCTGGCAGATGTAAAAAATCTTTTTTGTAATATCTGTCTGTTAAAAACATTATCTCCTGGTTTGCTGATGAGGGCCACATGCCTGGCGGGTTTTTACGCTCTATTATATATGGCCCTGCCACAAGAACATCTGTTAATTTTAGCAGAGATTTACCTCCGGTAAGCGAAATGATTTCTTTTTCACTCCTGCCGGAAAACAATAATATAGATAAATCTGTTTTTTCTTTTATTGCTGTTAAAAACCTTTTAAGCGGTTGAAGATGTTCTGTTGGCTCTCCGCCGCTTATGGTAATACCCTCTATTCCTTCAATGGAAACAGCCCATTCAATCAGTTCTTCTACCGGCACATTTTTACCGCCCTTATAATCCTTAAGCCCCTGGTTGAAACACCCAGGGCAGTTAAAAGGGCAGCCCTGCATCCATATAACCGCCCGATTGCCAGGGCCATTGGCCCGGCTTTTGTTCAGCCGGCTGTGTATTCGCATTGTGTTTTCAGGCGCTTTGACCATAATTTTTTATATACCATGCTGATCAACTTTTTTCACCTTCTATCTGTATGCTGAATATTTCTTGACAAAGTAACTTTTTTCCTAATATTTGACGATATGACAAATAATATAAAATTTGAGATCGGTTTAAATGAGGCACTGAATCTTACCCTTAACAACCTTGATCCACTTGATCCCGAATCTATTGATCTTACAGAGGCCGTTGGCAGAGTGCCCTCTTCGGATATATTCAGCCTTGTAGATTCACCCTCTGTAGCAGCCTCATTAAAAGACGGGTACGCAGTTGTGGCCTCCGATATCAGCCACGCTTCAGTATCCGAACCAGTGAGACTTAGATTGGCCGGTTACCGTGCGGCAGGCTCAATGGAAAAGGTTCATGTAACCCCAGGCCATGCAGTAAGGGTAATGACAGGCGCTGCGGTTCCTCCTGGAGCGGATGCAGTGGTCAGTGAGGAATTCACAAAGGATGAAGGTGAGGCTGTCAGCGTTTTCAATTACGCTGAAAAGGGCCGTAATATTATTGACCGCGGCACTGATGTTTACAAAGGTCAATTGGTGGCAAAGAAAGGAATGCCGCTTTCACCGGCTGATATAGGTCAGATCGCTGCGGGCGGACATGGTAAGGTTTCTGTAGTGCGTAATCCAGTGGTGACTGTTGTTTCCACCGGAGATGAGGTTATTGCACCAGGGCATCCCATGTCAGAGGGAAAGGTTTATGCCAGTAACATGGCAACACTTGTTGCATGGTGTCACAGGTATGGGATGATGACTCATTCCACAGCGGTAAAAGATGACGCAGAAGAAATAGCAGCAGCGCTTGAATCATTTTTTGGAATCTCCGATGTAATAATCACAAGCGGCGGGGCCTGGACCGGAGACCGTGATATGGTTTACAAGATCTTAGGCCAGCTTGGCTGGAAATTTATCTTTAACAGGATACGAATGGGGCCTGGCAAGGCAGTGGGGTTTGGTCTGAGAGAGAATAAACCGGCATTCGTTTTACCCGGTGGACCACCTTCAAACCTGACCGGGTTTCTTCAAATAGCTTTACCCGGTCTTATGAAGCTGACAGGTTATATAAATCCCGGACTTCCCCGCCGCATGGTCAGGCTGGCATCAGATATCAGGGTTCGAAGTATTGACTGGACACAGTTGATGTACGGCACATTACAGGCAAAGGACGGTGAATGGATATTCCACGCCCTGGAAAATGAAAGCCGCCTGCAATCAATGGCTATGGCTCAATGTGTGGTAGGCGTACCGGAAGGCATCGACTTTTATCATGCCGGTACCCTGGTTATGGCTCAGATATTATGACTCATGGTCATATACTCTGAATCAGGTAACTGCCTTTATGCGGAGTATTTAGCATGAACCTGTCCATTATATAGGTCTCAAGATCACTTAAGCTGTTCTTCACCATGGCAATATTTCTAACTTCGATGATAATTTTTAAAACCTGTGAAAGATCAAGAAGATCCAGGACATGCTCCCAGTCAAGCGTACCGCTTTCCAAACCAAAATGATCATCTCTTGTTCCGCAGTTATTGGATGCATGAATATACAACACCCGGTTTTTCACATTCCGGATAAAATCATCCATATCACATCCAAGAAGCCTCTTTCCGCGGCTGTTATTAAGGTGCCCTGTATCCAGTACATACCCGAGATCATTGAAGCTCTCCAGCACATCATAGGTATCATGGGCAGTAAAATGTGAATCGGACTCATACATCATCATGATATTTAAATCCGCAGCATAATCAATCACATCTTTAAGCCTTTTCTTATTTTCAACAGAAAGCATTTCACAATTCAGATGAAACACAAACTGCTCAATACCAAGTATAGAACACATGTCGAGCTCTGCAGTCAGTACTGCGAGATCGGCATTTGTAAAACTGGCATTGGAATGGAAAATACCTCTTGTTCCTGAGTGGATGCTTAAGTCATACCCGCGGATATAACGTTTCACCTTTTCCAAAAAATAGAGATCAAAATAGAGCTTGGAATTAAGCCTGTTGATTTCAACAGTCTTAACTCCAAGAGATCCTAAAAATTTATACCACCGTGGTTCATGAATAATCTGAGTTGTAATTCCTATTTTCGGTATCATTTTTTTATCGTTTTTAAATAATCTTTTATAATAGAAAAGAGGACTCAATGCCATATACCCTGCATATGAATCCCCTCTTCAATATTTAAAATAACATTTTCAATTATGTCTTAAACCATTAACGATTATGCAGCCCCGAGTTTATTATTCTTTTTTAGAATATCAGCAACATCTTTCATTCCGAGCTTTTCAAGGGTCTTTTGTGTCGGGTATCCTGAATTCGGGTCCCAGCCCTCTATGTTATAATAATGGTTCTTCCAGGTCTCTACACCTTTTTCACTCAGATACATCTTGCCAACATTTTCGAATTTCCATTTTGAACCGTCATATACAGGCAAGGTGTTGGTAAAGCTTGCACCGGATGCGCCTGGTTTGTACATGTATCCTGCGAATTTTTCATTATCCTTGTGCCTTCCCTGCAAGGCGTAAATGGCCCTTTTTAAATTCCATGCCTTACGCCCTATTTCCATCCCTTCTAAAAAGGTCTGTTTTTTTCCGGTAACGGCATTGTATAAACGCGGTTCTCCAAAAGGAGTACCTTTTTCGCCCATACCGGTCGGCTTAGCCCAGTTCCAGTCGCAGAACATGAGCGATTCCTTGTAATAGGTATGGTAATGCATGCGCCATGCTACGAGCTTGGCCTTGTGTTCAGAGTAGATCCCTGTCTTGTATGCCTGATCATTGTCCCAGCTGTAGTCAAACATAAACGGGTCATCGTCGTAAGGGACAAATGCCTTGGTTAAGTTCATTACAAATGCCTCAGGCTCCTGATTCTGCTGCTTTTTACCGCCGCCAAATGCGCCGCTGCCGCCAAAGCCCAGCATCATAAATACCATCTGAAGAAAATGATCGCAGATGTCCCTTGAATCAACCAGGTCACCGTAACCCCATGTAACTTCAGCCATTGACCAGTGGTCAGTATGGCCCCATGTAGGACAGCGCAGCATCCCGTTTAAATCATCGAGTCTTCCGATCTTTTCAGCGAAACGCACAGCGCCGTCAGCTATAAGCGCCCCGAAACCTTCGCGTTTTGAAATTGCCTTTACATAGGTCTCTGCAAATTCATATGTGCCGTACTTATCCCATTGCAGTGGTGCTGTATCAACCGATATCTTTTTCCCGTTAACGGTTACAGACTTGCCGGGACCTATTACCCCTGCGTCATACAGGCGCTTAATATAATATCCAAGACCTGATGCCTCCGGTGTCTCAAGCGGAAAGTCATCCCCTGAAGGACCGAATTCCAGTCCACCAAAACAGGTGTCAAAGCCGTTCAATCCGTATTGCTGTAAAAGGGGATTGGCCTTCTTTGCTTCAATTTCATTCTTCTTTGCAGGCTTGTGGATATCCGCCCATGTTGTTTCCATGCATCCGTCCTGATCCCTGTCCTCTGAATTTGCCTGTCCCCTGGAGCGGCAGGTTCTTACGCAGCCTATGCATGAACTTTTGGCCAGTTGAGGACCGCCGAATCCGCCGAATCCGCCGCCGCCCATACCGCCCATTCCAGCGGCAGGCGCTGTATACCATTCCCTTGTTTCCAGTATTATCTTTGGATCAGCGACCTTAAAACCGCCTGTTCCGATTACTGATATTGCCTTAAGTTTTTTGGCGCCGAATACACCGCCAAATCCGCCCACACCGGCAGCAGCGCCTCCTCCATGCTGCAATGAGGCTACCCTGCTTAAATTTTCACCTGCCTGGCCTGTGCATATAATGGCCGGTTTATTAAGGGTATAGCTATCTCCTATCTCCCTCCAGTCTCTCTTACCGTCCCCTGAACTGCCGGTCTGCTGCCTTACAATCTCTTTCTGTGTATCCCATGTATGAAGGCCCCAGAGTTTTGAAGCGTCCTCGATTGTTACTTTATCATTTATTATATTTATATAGACGGGTTTATCGGATTTTCCCTGAACCACAATGCCGTCCCAGCCTGCAAATTTCAGCATTGTACCGAAATCGCCACCGATATTGCTTCTTGAAAACCAGTTGACTGGCCATCCCTGCGGTGACAAACCGGAGATGCTTGTTCTCCCGGCATAGGGTATCCCTGACCCTGAAACCTGACCGTTCATAATGCTTATTATATTTCTCGGATCATATGCATCCTGAAGATCCCAGTCTCCGGGTTTTACACAAAGATCCCAGAACACGGCTATAGCGGTTCCATAGCCTCCTCCGAACTCTTCATATTTAGCCGTATCTATTGATTCGATCTTTTTATTGGTAAGATCAACCTTTAATATTTTTCCTGCAAATCCTGCTGATGCCATAAAGTTTTCCTCCTATCTAATTATAATTTTTATAATTAAATATTTTAAATATTTTATTGTCTGACAGTCACTTACCAATTTTCCACCTAGCTTACAAACTTAAGGGCCTTCTGCGGGCATATAGCCACGCAAGCCGGTTCGCTCTTATTATTATACGGGGCATTGGTACAGAGATCGCATTTTGTTGCCTTTTCATTTTTTGAATCCCACACGGGGCGATGGGGAGTCAGGATACAGGATTCAAAACAGGTCTTACAGCCTATGCATTTATCTTTATCTATTACCCTTACGTTTCCATTTTTTGTATCAATATGACAGGCTTCCTGAGGGCAGTTTTCAACGCACTTCGGATCATCGCACTGCTGACATGTAAAGCCCATGATATCATTGGGGAAATCATCAAACACATATCTGCTGATCTGTATCCTTGATGTTGACATGCTCACACTGCCTTCATGGGAAAGCGAGCATGCAATCATACAACTGAGACATCCTGAGCAGAGCTTGCTGTCATGTTCCACATGTCCCTTTGCCTTTGGAATGGCATCAGATGATTTATCTTCAGCCGCCATCAATTCTTTTGCACCGTACGTAGTAACTATACTACCTGCAACTAAGGAACTTCCTGTAATAAGAAACTCACGTCTTGATAATTTATCATCTCGAACACCTTTTTTCTTATCATCTTTTTTGCCCATACAAACATGACCTCCAGTTTTCTATTAAAAAAATAGATTAATAATTAAAAAATGAACAAATTGTTTCATGACACAAAACATCTATAAAAATTGCAGTTTCTTTTTTTAAAATTAACAAAATCAGCTATCCGGCATTTACTCTGTTTATCCATTATATAAATCAACCCGGATCTTTTTTTTCGAATAAATTCTTCATACACTGACTCTCTCTTTTAAGCGGGAGCACATGAAATGCTCCCGCCAACTTGAGATAGGGAAGTATTGGAGGTACTGCCCTACGAAAAAAGGAAGTCAATGCATCAGCAAATCATGCACCAAGCTTACCTTTCTTTTCCATTGTATCTGCTACATGTTTCATTCCATAACCCTCAAGTGTCTTCCTGGTTGGCCAGCCGTGGGCAGTATCCCAGCCCTCCAGTTTGTAGAAGTGGGTTTTAAATTCCTCTACGCCACCCTTGTCCAGGTACATATCC
>CAZCMD010000143.1:0-12795 GCA_964499695.1 uncultured Desulfatiglans sp. | reverse complement strand
TGGAGCCACTGAGCGGAATCGAACCGCTGACCCCCTCATTACGAGTGAGGTGCTCTACCAACTGAGCTACAGTGGCATCTCAAAAGGAAGTTGAATATATTATCTTTTTTTTTACCTGTCTATAAAATTTTCCTTTTTACCTGCCCAAAGGTTAAAGCCGGCAGCATTTTGAGCCGATATGCTATTTATGGATACTATTATGAAGATAATAAGCGACCCCCTTATACTGATACTGGCAGCAGTGATTGTCTTATCATATCTGGGGGAGTATTGCCTGAAGAATAAAGTCAGGAAATAGCCAGTTTTATTCATCTATTTAAGCCTGGTTATTCCTGCATAAAAACCGGTCCAGCTCTTCTATAAGGATTTCCATATATTCTGTTGTAAAGGGGAGCCCGTTTTTCCTCTTATTCAGATCATACTTAAATTCCATAACCGCATCTATATGTCTTTTTCTGGCCGATGGGGTCTTGAGGGTTTCTGCCTTTTCCATGCTCTGCCTGATACCCTTCCACTCCTTCCTGAATTGATCCACCTGCTGCCATCTTGAATAGTTTTTTGTCCCTGAATAGATATTAAGTTCGGGGCAGGCATCAACAAGAAAATCCATCCTTCTTTCATTTTTATGGCAGGCATACCTGTATGTGCAGTATTCACATGTAAGCCCGTCCGCAGAGTGGTGGAAAAGCCCTTTGTCTATGAGCCGGGTAAGATTGGTTGCATATTCGTCTATAAGGGTTACCCCTGTTATATCAACCCCGCCAGGATGGGAATTAATGCTGACCTCCTGTTTTAATACATCCCTTTCAAGGAACGCCTCCCTTTTCAGGGAATAGTATGAGGCCGATATCCGGGCAGTATTATCCATTGACTGAAGTGCCCTTATATATACAGGTAGCTGAAATGCGAGCCCCTTTTTGATATATAATGCAGGTTTTATATGGCCAGTCTTGTAATCATATATATAAACCCTGTCAGGTGAATCTGTGTCTTGATCAAACCTGTCTATATATCCTTTTACAAGGATGTCACCAAGTTTTACCTCAACATCACCTCTCCCGAATTCATGCTCGACCCCGTGAGGCACCCTGTTTTTAAATGCCTCATTTTCATATTTCAGGAGGGATGCAATAATACCCTGCCGCCTTCCTTCCCTTTTTTCCGGATCAAGCCCTGCGAACAGTTCCTGCCTGTAAAAATCCATAAAATCATTGCGTCCCATGCCGGGGCTGTCATCTGAAGAGGTTTCCATGATTTGTCTTGCCAGTGCAAAGGCCTTTTCAAGACCCATGTTGCTGATATTGGTATTAAGCATGGCAAGCTTCCCGAAAAAACGGCTTAAAATATCATGGGTATACCTGCCCATGTCCCTTTGTGTAGAATCAGCCAGGATCTCATCAGGGTCTTTTATGTTGAAGATATACCTGAACAGATACCTCATGGGGCAGTTTGCCAGGGTTTCAAGGCTGGATGCTGAGTAAACCCCCTCATGCCCTTTAATAAAATCCCTAAAATACAGTGCCTCGTGAGCTACCCCGTCATACGCAAAAAGGCCGTTTACTGCTGCCCTTGAGATAATAGCATGGATGCCCCTGATTACATCCTCTGCACCTGATCTGTCCCTTATAATGATATTCGTAAGATCAGTAGCCGTGGAATTATCCTGTGTACCTCTCTTCAGTCTGTTTGTGTTTAGCAGGTCATTAGGCGAGGTGTATGCTGTTTCTGGTTTCCATGAAAGGCTTTGTTCCACAGGGGATTTATTGTCACCATTATTTATAAGCGCACATAGGTCCTGAATAACCTGTGAAGGCTGTACAGTTTTTTCTGAGATGCTTTTGGGGTATGAAAGAAAAAGGGTACGGTTATAGTCCTTAAGAATGCTGCTAAAGAGCTGTTTGGCCTGGTTAACAGGGTCAATAATCCTGAATATACCCCTTGATGCCTCAGGGATAATAAAATCCGGGCCTTCCCTGTCAGGAAATTTTCCGGATGTAAGCCCGCCGATAAACAGATAGTCAAAGGAACGGCCCCTGATCTCAAGCATCTGTGAGACCCGTATTACATCGGGGTTTCTTTCATCGTGCAGATAACTGTTGTTTACCCTGTTCCTGAATGCCTTTAAAAAAGAGGCAGTCATCATGTCGTTTTTTTCTATGGCAAATAATCGCTGGGCAAGTTTTATTTCCCTCTGGCTAATGACAAGGAGTTCATTCAGAAGGGTAAAGGCCCTGATGTCCCTTTTGAGTAACCCCCTTTTCATGTCAGGGGTGAAAACCGTGTCACGGCTGTTGATATCAAGGATATTCACAGGAAAGCCTAAGAAGTTGATAACCTCCTTACATATCTCAACCAGCTTTTCCGGTGTGTCCGAATCAAGAAGCAGGACAAATGGTTTAAGCACAGTCATATAAACAAGGCGCTTATAAATAAAAAGATAATATTCCTGCCTAAGGGACGTTTTTTCTTCTCTGTTTTTTGCCTCAGATATTATGGCCAGGTACTGGCCTTTAATAGCCTGTAATTTTTCATCACTGATATTTTCAAGCCTTTGACCGAGCCTCTCCATGTTGCATCGTCTCATGGCCATATCAAATAGGTGTATATCCGGTATTTTTATGTTTTCTAATAAATCGGTCGTTAACAGGTTCCTGACCGTCTCGAGGGTGTCCTTCTCAAGAAGCATATCTTCTCTAAAGATATCATATGAAAAGAGAGGCAGGTCAAAGCCGAGAAAACCGGGATTTAGCAGGGCGGATGAAAAGAGGCTGAAAAGATCCTCCCTCTTGAAACCGTGGATGGGCAGCTCTATAATCCTTATAAAGATATCTGCAAGTGGGTGCGAAGAGAGCGGGATACCCTTTGTGAGGCTGAATGGGAGACCGTATTCAGTGAATATCTCTGAGACAATAGAGGCGTAATCAGTGAGGTCAGGAAAGATAACCCTGATATCACCGGGCCGCACCAAGCCCTCATCTCCTTTATCCGATAGTATCCATTTTATCTTTGATGCAATGGCAGCTACCTCATTAGCCTGGGTGTTAAATGCCCCTATTTTCAGGCTTCTGCACCCGTTCTCTGTTTTTAGGCCGTTGTTTGTGTACAGGATATCTGCATAGGGGTTGGGGTATGAGACATCATCTGCCCTTATAAAACGAACAGGCATCATACTTTCCTTAAGCCTCTCCATAAGGGAGATGAGCGAATAGTATACCCTGCAACCTTCCGATTCACCCGGAACACCCGGAATACCCCTCTTTGCTTCACTGCCGCAGGCCCTTTTGAATTCAGCCATTGGGTCGTGGCTATCGGTATCATAATCAATGAGCCACCAGAGCTCGTCAGAGCCTTGTATCAGGTGAAAGAGGATCTCCTCCTCTATCCTTGTTATGTGGGTAAGGCTATCCAGTATAATAATGTTTTGGTCAGCAATGCAGGAAGGAAGGTTTTTCGTCTTTAAGAAATCCCTTACATCTTTACAGATATCATCGCTGTCATATCCCCTGATCTCCCTTTTAAGCTCTTCATAATCACCCATAATCCAGAGGATATCCTCCTCAAGGGCATATTTTTCATCCGATGATCCTGGCCTTCTTTCTTCCTGCCGCAGGATTCTTTTCCCGAGGTCATTTGCATAAATGTCTTCATAGTTATTTCTATAAAGGGTGGAAATAAAACTTAAGATATTTCGATAGACTCCTGTAAAATCCCTGTTGTTTTGATCCGCTGTGAAAAGGGTGTTGAAATAACTCAGGCCATGAGGATCTTTTATCCTCTCCATCATCACCTTCCTGATAAGCATTTCAGCGACCATCCGGTCAATGGCAAAATGGTCAGGATATCTTTCAGGCCTTATATCATCTTCAAATATCCTGTTAATCAAACCTGTGAGTGTATTGACCCTGCGCCTGATCCAGAACAGGGGGTCTGTCTCAAGCTCCATTACCCGCCCTTTGGTGGGGACAATATGAAGAAAGCCCCGCCCCGGGTGAGACTCCATCATGTCATGCAGGAGTTTCTGTCTGGCCGAGATCCTCTTCCCAAGTAAACAACAGATTTTTGCCATACGCCTTTTTAACTAAAAGATTTCTATCTTTGCCTTTTCTTTCAGCGTCTTTGTATAATCTCCAATATCCTTACTTATCTTGATGTTTTTAAGGTAATCTGCAAGTCTCGATTTAACCTCGTCAAAACTGAATTTGTCTGCTGGCTGCTTATCTGTAACCTTTATAATATGATAACCGTACTGTGTTTCAACAATGTCACTCACTGCCCCCGGTGCAAGAGCAAAGGCGGCATCTTCAACGGGCTTAACCATCTGACCTTTTGTAAAGAAGCCCAGATCTCCTCCTTTTTCACTGCTGACCGGGTCTCTGGAGTTTTCCTTCGCAAGGGTGGCAAAATCCTCCCCTGCCTTTACCCTTGCCTGGATCTTTTCTACCTTATCCCTTGCCTCCTTTTTCTGTTTTTCATCTGCGCTTATATCCGCCGGTATAAGGATATGGCTTGCCCTCACTGATTCAGGTTTATTGAACTGCTCAGGATTATTATCATAATAGGCCTTTACCTCACTCTCCGGGATCACTGTTTTCTGGGTAAAATTCTGATCAATAAATTTTTTTATTATGTTTCTTTTTTGAAGCTGATCCATTATCAGCGTCTCTGTTATTTTTTTGTCAGCCAGCGTCTTTTCGAAACTTTTATCATCAGGATATCCGGATTTTAGTTGTGCCCATTCTTTATCTGCCATGGCCTGATCCGCTTTTATGCCCTTTGCTATGGCGTCCTGATAAAAAACCAGCGTCTCTATGATATTGTCAATAATCTGTTTTTTTATTTCAGGCATCTCTGCTTCGGTGATCTCTTTCCCCTGACGTGCGGCCTGATCCCTGATCCTCACCAGTTCCCTTTCGTACTCATCCTTTGTAATAACTGTACCATTTACAATGGCGATCTTATCAGCCTCTGCTGCCAACGCTAACGAGATGAACATCATAATGACCATCAGGGTAACAGGGAGGAGTGCTGCAAATTTTCTAAACATTTTATAGCTCCTTTTAACGATAGTTTGTTTTTCTGAAAAAAACCCCTTAAAGGGCCGTGAATTTGCAGGTGTAAAATATTTTAGAAATGACTATACCTGTATTGCCAGATATTAAAAGCCTTTTTTAAAAAAAAGGGTGTATAACAGGATAAAATCGTCTGTGAGAATGACTTTGACTTGGGTGAAAATGGCTGATATATTACAAACTTAAAAATAATTGCATCAGGATGTATCGCTCTTGTTATATTTAAAAGTGTAGTTGTCATGGTAAAATTGTTTATATTTTCAGGGTACGGTCACAACCAGTCTTTTGAGCTAGTGGGGAGCAGTGTCAATATAGGACGCTCAGAAGAAAATGACATACAGATATCGGATATGTCTGTTTCCCGCACGCACCTTAATATAATGGAGAAGGATGGCAGGTTCTATATTAAGGATCTCAACAGCCAGAACGGTACCTATGTGAATGGCAGCCGGATAAAACCTGATGAATATTTTGAGATCAAGGAAAACTATCCAATCGTAATTGGCATGACACTCATATGCATCGGTAAGATGTGCCCTGATCATATCAAATCTTTCCTGGGTTCACTTGGCAACCGTTCCGGTAAAGAAGAGTTAGACCCCGGCGCCACCACCTTTTTCAGGCCATTCACAGATATCAAAAACAGGGAGCTGATCACAAATATAAATAATGTATTTCATGTGTCATCAGATGTGGACGAGATAGCAGGAAGGCTCCTTGACCATATCCTCAACCATTTTCTGAGGGTTGACAGGGTTGTGATTATACTCTGTACTGAAAACTCAAGCGGCAAGATAGTAGAGACGGTTATCTCAAGGTCGCGGTCAGGGAAAGAGGAACAGGAGGGTGGATTCAGCAGGATGATCGTTGACAGGGTGATCTCCAGCAGGACACCGCTTATAGTCCCCAATGTGACAAATGAAAAGGAGCTTGAGCTCTCAGGCACCCTTAAACTGTTAAAGATCGGTTCTGTCATGTGCGCCCCTATAATAAAGGATAACAGGCTTATGGGTGTGCTTTATATAGATTCACATGAAAAACCATACGGGTTCAGGGATGATGATCTGGCCCTTATCACGGAGCTTGGCTCACTCACAGCAAAATCCATAGAGCCTTTTCTTGCAAATGATTTGGGCAGATGAGCCAGGGCCTGATCACCGAAAAATTTACTTTTATATATTTTCCAATCAAAAAGGCTGATACATACCGGTGCAGAAAAGCAGGATAAAGACACATAGCCTCAGCAGGTTCATGGTTTATATACTCGGACACAACCCCCATGAATTCGGCATTGTCCCTGACCCTGAGGGGTTTGTGACCATAAAGGATCTCGTGAGGGTGATGCATGAAGAGCCTGATATGCCGCATGCCAGTGAGGGCAGCATAAACGAGGTCCTGATGAGCGAGGAGAGGGCGCTTTTTGAATCAGACGGGAAGAATATCCGCGCCCTGTCAAGACACTGGGTTTTAGATACAACTCTTCCTGCCACAGATCTCCCTCCTATCCTTTTTACCCCTGTCAGGAGAAGGGCTCATGTCAGTGTAATTGAGAATGGGTTAATAAAGAGAGAGGATCATTTTAATATCCTTACTCCTGAAATAGAGATGGCTGAAAGGATCGGTAAAAGAAAGGATCAAAAGCCTGTGATCATAGAGGTAATGGCATTAAGGGCAGTTCAGGATGGGGTGCATATCTCCATGTTCGGGGGACTTTACCTTGCAGATGAAATTCCGGAAAGGTTTATTGCCGGGCCGCCCATACCAAAGGCTGCCTTGCGGGAAAAAGAGGCAGTCACGAAGGAGAAAAAGGAGGTTAAAGATATTGTTCCGGATTTCAGCCCCGGGTCATTCTTTCTTGATTTACGTAATGACCCTGATAAATCAAGACGGATAAAGGGCCGTAAAAAGAGGGGGTGGAAAGAGGAGGTAAGGGGCATGAGGAGAAAGGGGTGATCTGGACATACATTGGTATAAATAAAAAAACTTATTTTTTACCACGGAGTACACGGAGAACACGGAGTAAAACTTAAAAGAAAATTATCCCTGACCTGCCATAGCCTTGGCGAAGGCGGCTGTGACCTCCGTGTCCTTGTACGGTTGAAGTGACAGCCTAAAATTGAACCGTAAAGACGCAAAGGGCGCTAAGAAAAACAAAATTATTTATTGATTGATAATATAATAAAATAATTTTCTCCGTGCTCTCCGTGCCCTCCGTGGTTAATTATAAATTTATCCCTTTATTTTCCCAACCAGATAATCCCTGTGAACCCTTTCTGCTGTTACCCTGATAAACTCGTTCCTGATCGGTTTTTCAGAATGAGTCATTACCTTCAGATAGTTGGTGGTTAAACCTTTTATGGTCTTATCCTGTTCAGACTCCCACCCTTCGGAAAGCACTGTCAGCTCCTTTCCAATGAATGACCGGTAGAACAGGTTTTTCTTTTTTTTGCCAAGCTCCCTTAATTTCTGTGCCCTTTCTTTTATTATGGCTGTGTCTACCTGCTCTTGAAACCCTGCTGCGGGTGTACCCTTTCTGGGGGAAAAGGGGAATACATGCAGATATGATATTGGTGCGTCCTCTATCAGTGAATAACCATTGTTAAATGCTATCTCATTTTCGCCAGGGAACCCTGTTATAATATCCGCGCCTATAGCTGCATCAGGGATGGCCTTATGTATTTTGTTAACGAGTTTTTTATAATCATCAGGTGTATAATGGCGGTTCATCTTCTTCAGTATCTCTTTGTCTCCGCTCTGGAGGGGTATATGAAAATGGCGGCAGAGCCAGGATTCGCTGGCCACCATATCAATCAGCTCATCGCTGATCTCCCCCGGTTCAAGGGAGCTCAACCTCACCCTCACAGATGGATTCTGCTTTGATATTAGTTTTAATAGCGGGACAAGCGCTGATTTCCCTGAAATCTCTTTCCCATATTTGCCAAGGTGTATACCTGTAAGCACAATCTCTTTGTAACCCTCTTCTGTAAAGATGGCTATGGATTTAATCACATCATCCTGCTTCATGCTTTTTATCGGGCCACGCGCATAGGGGACAATGCAGTAACTGCAAAAGGATTCACACCCGTCCTGAATCTTGAGGAAGGCCCTTGTGCGCTCCATGAACCTCTTTGCCGGGGGAGTGTCAAAGAGATGGTTTTCATTGATACCTCTTACAGCGCCTGTATTTAAAGGGAGAGAATCGGGCTTTGAAAGTGTATCGACAATACTAAGCTTGTCAGAGTTACCTGCAAGTAAATGTATGCCCTCTATTTTTTTCAGCTCTTCCGGGAAGACCTGCGGGTAGCAGCCGACAACAGCAATCTTTGCAGAGGGGTTCTCCTTAATGGCCCTTCTTATGGCCTGCCGTGACTGATATGATGCCCTCTGTGTTACAATGCAGGTGTTTACAATAATGATATCGGCTTCTACAGAATCTTCTGTTGGTTGAAACTCTTCTGAGGCAAATCTTTCCTGAATGGAGGCTGTTTCACACTGGTTGACCTTGCAGCCCAGGGTTATAATCTTGTACCTTTTACTCAAGCAGGCTCCTGTCAAAGTTTACCTCCATGGCCTTTGCCGGGCATGCTGCAACACAGAGTTCACAGGCGCTGCATTTGCTGTTATCAAAGATTACCTCCATCTGGGGTCGTTTTATATGGAGCGCGCCGGTCGGGCATACTGCTGTACAGGCCCCGCACTGGAAACATTTTGTATCATCCCTCCTGACATCATGACCAATGCTTTTTACATCTATTCCCAGACCTTTGAGGTATTTGATACCCTTCAGATAGTTGCTCTTGTGGCCGGTAAGTTCAAGTACCATTAATCCCTCTTTTCTGGGATAGACAGTGGCCTTTAATATATTGAAGGAAAGATCAAAATCCTTGACCAGATTCACAACAATGGGTTCATTAACCACCTCTACAGGGAATCTCAAAGATAACATTTTTGAATACATCGGCGCCTCCTAAAGGTTTCAGGGGATTATATTATTTGAATTTTTTAATTGCCCTTTCAAAGCCCGGCATAGAGTTTATTATTGTTTCATCGGAAACGCAATAGGCTATCCTGAAATGGCCCGGCCCTCCGCAGCCTGTGCCCGGCACAGTGAGTATGTTCTCATCCTTAAGCACAGAGACAAACTCAATATCATCTTTTATAGGGCTCTTCGGGAAGAGGTAAAAGGCGCCCTGGGGTTTAAAAAATTCATAACCAAGTGAGGCAAGGCCGTCGCACAGTAGATCCCTTTTTTTCTGGTAGATATTTACATCTATGCTCACATTTAAAAGCCTGTTAATCACCCTCTGCATAAGGGCAGGGGCATTAACAAAGCCCAAGATCCTGTTGGCAAGGACAAGGGCTGACGATACAGTGACCCTGTCATCCATATCAGGGTTAAGGGCAGCATAACCTATCCTTTCACCTGGAAGGGAGAGGTCCTTTGAAAATGAGGTGGCAATAAAACTATCCTTGTACACCTCAAATATGCTCGGCACCTTTATGCCATCAAAGATGATCTTTTTGTAGGGTTCATCAGAAATAAGATTAATAGGCTCACCCTTTTTTCCACTGTATTCTTTTAGAAGCGAGGCAAGGGCATCCAGCTCCTCCCTTGGATAGACTCTTCCTGTGGGGTTGTTGGGCGAATTGATCAGTACAGCCTTTGTTTTATCTGTCATTGCATTTTTAATGGTCTCAAGATCAATGGAAAAATCAGGTCTGCTTGTTACAAACTTTGGAATGCCCTGGTGGTTATCAACATAAAACCTGTATTCCATAAAACATGGGGTAGGTATTATTACCTCATCACCCGGATCAAGGATGGCCTTGAGTATTATATTGAGTGCGCCGCCTGCGCCCACTGTCATAACTATATCGTCACGGGAGAATATTTTTTTATGCTGCGTGGAGAGGTATTCTGCGACAGTGTTTCTGGTATCTTCATAACCCGCGTTTGACATATAAGAGTGCTGCCCATCGCCTGCAGTCTCTATCAGTTCTCTGAGTATCTCTTTAAATTCTATTGGAGGTTCAATATTCGGGTTTCCGATGCTGAAGTCAAAGACCTTATCTGCACCATAAATAGCCTTTCTCTTTGCCCCCTCTTCGAACATCTTTCTTATCCATGAGGCCTGCGTAATAGCGGCCTGTATCTTTTTTGACGCTGACATCTGTTTCTCCTTTTAATCCGGATTTTTATCTTAAATTCATCAGAATTATTAAGAATAATATCTGGCATATATAAAACCCGGAAATTGTAAAGCAGGTAAAATAGTTGGTTTTTTAGATTTTGTAAAGCATTCAATGACTTTTAAAAAGGATAGGCGACAAAATTAAATCAAAGGGTTTTGGTCAAAAGGGAATTGAAGTAATTATTCGTGATGAACGGACGAATAAATGCTCAAAACATTAATTGATTCAAATATTTTAATGGTCTAAATCATATGAAAATAATCGATATATATCAAGTTATTCAATATAAAATTTAAAGCGTGAAGACTATTTCGTTGACATAAACCCAGGGCCGAATCTATTCTATCTATGTAATCTATCTGAGGCATATATTGTGACTGAACAGCATACAAAAAGAAGAAAGAGCAGACAGGTATCCCTTGGCGGGTTTCAGATTGGTGGTGATGCGCCTGTGTCTGTGCAATCCATGACAAATACAGATACAAGGGATGTGAAGGCTACAATAAATCAGGTTAATGCACTTAAAAATGCCGGGTGTGAGATAGTGCGGATAGCAATACCCGATGAAGAGGCCGCCACAGCCTTTGCTCAAATAAAAGCAAATACCGATATCCCCTTGATAGCAGATATACATTTTGATTACCGCCTTGCCATTGCCACAATCAGGGGTGGAGCTGACGGTATAAGGATAAACCCCGGTAACATCGGTGGAAGGGAAGGTGTTGAAAAGGTAATTTGTGAGGCGAAAAAGCATAACACATGCATAAGGATAGGCGTAAACAGCGGCTCTGTATCAAAACATCTCCTTACGAAATACGGTCACCCCACACCGGAGGCAATGGTTGAAAGCGCACTTGAACATATTGCCCTGTTTGAAGAGCTTGATTACCGCAATATTAAAATCTCTCTTAAATCATCAAATGTCCTCAACTGCATAAAGGCTTATGAGGTGTTGGCAGAAAAAACCGATTATCCATTTCACCTGGGGATTACAGAGGCAGGGACACTTATATCAGGTACTGTTAAGAATTCCATTGGCATAGGTGCGCTGCTCCTTAAGGGTATCGGTGATACCATGAGGGTATCACTTTCAAGAGACCCTGTAGAAGAGGTGAAGGTTGCCCACGAAATTTTAAGGGCCCTTGATCTAAGGCACAGGGGCATCGAGATCATATCCTGCCCTACCTGCGGCAGGTGCGAAATAGACCTTTTCGGGATCGTGGAAAGGGTGGAAAGGGAACTCTCCGATATCGTAACGCCCTTAAAAGTGGCTATCATGGGGTGTGTGGTAAACGGGCCCGGCGAGGCAAAAGAGGCGGATATAGGTGTTGCAGGTGCACGCGGAAAGGGTGTTTTGTTTAAAAAAGGGGAGGTTATTGAGAAACTCCCTGAGGATAAACTGGCAGATGTGCTGATCGCTGAAGTAAGAAGGCTCATAGGCTGATATATTGAGACGATAACCGATGATACGGCTTAATGATATTACCTCAAGGCTACTTAGTTATAATTCAAAGGCAGATATTGGCCTTGTTGAAAAGGCATATGTATATTCCGCAAAGGTTCATCAGGGGCAGGTTAGGCTATCCGGTGTGCCATATCTAAGCCATCCCCTTGAGGTGGCATACCTTTTAACCGAGATGAAGATGGATGCCATAAGCATAGTGGCAGGTCTTCTCCATGACACCATTGAGGATACAGATGCAGAACTTTCTGAAATAGAGAGGCTTTTCGGTAAAGAAGCAGCAAATATTGTTGACGGTGTAACAAAGATCAGCAAGATCCAGTTCAGCACTACCGAGGAACGTCAGGCAGAAAACATCAGGAAGATGATCCTTGCCATGACAAGCGATATAAGGGTTATAATGGTGAAGCTCGCTGACAGGCTTCACAATATGCGCACTTTAGGCTTTCATACCCCTGAAAAGCAGACAAGGATAGCACGCGAAACCCTGGACATTTACGCCCCCCTGGCCGGCAGGATGGGTATCTACTGGCTAAAATCAAGCTTTGAAGATCTCTGCCTCTATTACCTGGAACCTGAGGTATACAATCAGATAAAATCAGGAATTGCTGAAAGACGCGGCGCAAGAGAGAAGTTTATACAGGAGGTTGGCGAGCTTATCGGTCAGAAGGTGAAGGAGGCTGGGATAGAGGCCACGATTAAAGGAAGGCACAAGCATTACTACAGCATCTATCAGAAGATGAAGGATCAGAACCTTACTGTAGACCAGGTATATGATGTGGTTGCATTCAGGGTAATCGTAAACACCCTGAAGGAGTGCTATGAGGTGCTTGGCCTTATCCACTCCGCATGGAAGCCTATCCCCGGTAAATTCAAGGATTATATCTCACTCCCGAAGGCAAACATGTACCAGTCTCTTCATACCTCGGTTATTGGCCCCTATGCCCAGCGCATGGAGGTGCAGATCAGGACATGGGAGATGGACAAGGTGGCAGAAGAGGGCATTGCCGCCCACTGGAAATACAAAGAGGGAATAAAAATAGGTGAGGCAGACCAGAAGCAGTTTGCATG
>CAZCMD010000142.1:3556-12980 GCA_964499695.1 uncultured Desulfatiglans sp. | reverse complement strand
TCTGGAACCCGGAAAAGGAGATTGCAATGAAATGTGACCTCTGCATTAATACCCCTTTCTGGAAACACAAAGGGGGTCCGGATGGCGAACAGGCATGTGTTATTGGTTGCCCTGCAAAGGCGCTGAAACTTGTCCATGAGCCACCTTCTCAGAAAGATATAAACGGATATGATGTTGATATGGCACCACCACCCCCCCCACCAAGGGATTTTGGAAGTTTTTTAAAACAGGACTCTGATGACAACAAGGGAAAGGGGGAATAGATCATGGCAAACGGATACACAGGAAAGATACTAAGAATAAATCTGACAGATAAATCTATCAGCACAATCGATACGGCAAAATATGAAGAGTTCGGCGGAGGCTATGGCATGGGTACAGCCATATTCTGGGATTTAGCAGTAGCACCGGGCGAATGGGACATGAAAGACCCGTATGACCCCAGGAATGTCCTACCGATTATGGTTGGCCCTCTTGCAGCAACCGGGATTCCGGGGGCAGGCAGGACTAACGTCTGCGGGATGTCTCCTGAGACCTATCCTACCAGTGAATTCTGGCGCGGCAATTTTGGCGGTCGTTTTGGCACCATGTTGAAGCTTGCAGGATGGGACGGAGTAGTTGTTGAAGGCAAAGCTGACAAACCAGTATGGATAAATATCATTAATGACAAGGTTAAGATCGAGGATGCAAAGGAACTCTGGGGCAGGGATACATGGGAAACACAGAGCAAGATCACATCAATGATAGGTGGTCAGACCCGGTTTGGGGAACAGTGGCTTGAAATAGATAATACCTACGCCACAAGCCGTCCTGAGATTCTCTGTATTGGCCCCATTGGAGAGACTAAATCAAGAATGGCTTCGCTTATTACAGGGAGCGGGGTAAACACTAGAGTGGGCGGCCATGCGGCGGTATTTGGGGCAAAGAATCTGAAGGCCATAAGCGTTATCGGGACAGGCAAGGTAGAGGTCGCCAACCCTGAAGGTGTAACTGAGGCGAGGTTACATCACTTGAATGCTTTCAAGGGAGGGGCAATATCCTATACCGCCGGGCCTGGTGCAGCAACCTGCATGCCATGCCTGAGAGGCGACAGGCGCAGAAAAAATTACTATGGCGGAGAAACTATGTGTGCAGACATGGGATGGCTTGGTAGCTTCAATGCATCCTCTGATGCTGACCGTGCAGCCGAGGCATTGATAAAATACGGACTCAGCAGCTGGGCAGCCCATTTCCATGCAGATATGTTTTCTCAAAATATCCCTGGTGCACCTGCCCTGTTCAGAGGCAAGGTTCCAACAGATTCCGGTCTGGGCTGGTATCTGCAGTACCTTAAGCAGGAAGGAATTCTTGGCCCCGGTAAAGAGATTGACTCCTATCCGCTTCCTATGGATCAATGGAGCAGCCTGAGTTTCCGACTGGCACTTCTTGATGCAATAGCCAACCGTATCGGTATAGGTGATACCCTTGCAGAAGGCACATGCCGTGCAGCAGAAAAATGGGGCCGTCTTGAAAAGGATAAGGAGAGCGGCGCCCTCAGGCTTACAGCATGGGGTGCAGCAGCCCACTGGACAATGCCCTGGGTGGAATGGGCCTATGCATATATCCTGGGGGCAGGAGACCCTGCCTGGCACGGTTTCATGTCTCCGGTCGGAAAACCCGCTACCGGGACGCTTGAAGAATCTCTTACCAAACTTTCGAAATGCACTATCCCATATACAGATGATATATTCATGTTCAATTATGCATGGCAGGGTGAAGAGGCATGGAAAACAGGCATCTATTCACCCCATAAGGCAAAGCAGGTTGCATGGAGCCGTCACTATTCATCTTTCTGGAATGAATCAATGGCCTTCTGCGAAATGCTGCTTCCTGAACCGGGGACTCACACCCCTGAGATGGAGACCATGTACTACAAGGCTGTTACAGGTAAAAACGATTCGTTTGCCGACACTATGCGTATCGGGCAGAAGATATGGACACTGGAGCGCGCTATCCGTGTAATGCACGGAAGAAGCCGTGAAAAAGAGGACTTCTATCCATATATGTATATGCCAGGGGCATCCGGTATAGCTATTTACGGTGGCGTACCAATCTATGAGAAGGGTCAGTGGCGCAATGATAACTGCCGTGACATGTATCTGGACAGAAAGGGTGTGGATGACTTTAAAACTCATTTCTATGCCCTTGAAGGCTGGGACAAGGAACATGGCTGGCCCACCCGGAAGACAATGGATGACTTAGGTTTAAAGAGGATGGTTGAACCCATGAAAAAGGCAGGGAAGCTGGGTAAGGCATAAAGATATAACATTTGTCAGTGTGGGGTTATACGTTCAATGTGATTGAATCAGGAACCATGCCAGGTTAATGCACCGTAGAGACAGGTTTTAAACCTGTCTCTACAATAAGGAAATTCAGCTTGGCAGGAAAATTGTAGAATGACAATATGTCTAAATCGCCATACGCGCGAAGTTGGGCATCCATTGGTTTTGCTTTTAAATATTTTAATTGGATTTTCGCCAGTACACAGGAATGATATTACATGACTATATTTGTTTATTGGTCATTCCCCGACTTGATCGGGGAATCCAGTAAAATTTTAGTTAATGTTAATTTTTTATAATTTTAGATATAAAAAATGTATAAGCCCAGCTTGTTAAAACAATTGAAACTCATAATATTATTTATTATTTTTATTTTTCATGGAAATCCAACCAATGCAGACGACTGTAAAAATTCAGATAATCTGAATTTTATTTGCGGGCCAGTAAACGCCGAGGACATCCTGCCCCTTGGCGATACCCAATGGCTAATAACCACCGGTTTAAACGGCAGGTTTTCAGGCACAGTTAATCCCGGTCATATCTACATGGTAAACCGAAATGATAAGACATTTGAAGAAATCTTTCCCGGGAAAAACCCAGTCTTTAATCATGATAAAGAGATGTTCAGCACCTGCCCCGGTGAGCTAGATATTGATAAATTTTCCTCCCACGGGCTGGCGCTCAAACAAAAATCAGCAAACAGTTATCATCTGTATATTACAGGTCATGCTGCGAGAGAGGCTATCGAGGTATTTGAAATCAAAATAAAGGGTGAGAAGCCAGCTATAAGCTGGATCGGATGTGTACCACTGCCAAAAGATATGTATGCAAACAGTGTTGCAATACTTAATGACGGCGGGTTTGTAGTATCCAAGTTTTTTGATCCTGCCATGCCTGATCCATTAAAAGATATCTTTAGCAGTAAGATTACAGGCGGTATCTATGAATGGCATCCAGGGAGTATTGTAAAAGAGATTCAGGGTACAGGGCTTTCAGGCGCAAACGGGATTGCAATATCCTCTGATGACAAATGGGTGTATGTGGCTGCCACCGGTACACGCGAGATCATCCGTTTTGACCGCACGCAAAACCCTGTTACACTAAAAAGGGTTCAGATCAGCATAAAACCTGATAACATCCACTGGGGTGATGATGGGCAGCTTTATACCGCGGGCGATAATTATGTACCACCGGATGAATGTAAAGATACACCATGTGAAACCGGCTGGTCAGTAATCTCCATCAACCCTGAAACAATGGAGGCTAAACGAATAACAGGTGTGGATCATCGAGCCATCATGCAGAAGGTAAGTGTTGCTATTCCGGTGGGTAATGAGATATGGATAGGCACATACGCTGGTGACAGGATTGGCTATTTATCAAAACCATAGTGCCGGGATAACCAGCAGACATTCTACAGGTTATTTCGATGAGCACTGGGCACGATGCATCGTGCCCGTTCAGTCACAATGTGCAATATGAGAAAACGGGCACGGTGCGCCGTGCCCCTACAAATAAAAATGGATCAGACTATGAAAAAATCAATTATAATTTTAATCTGTATTTTCATTTTTTGTTTAACCACATCGGGTGAGGTAAAGACCAAGACAGGTTATACCGGATCAAATACCTGCCAGGCATGTCATGATGAACAATATAATTCATGGAAAACCTCAAAACATGCTGCATTATTTAAAACGGAACAGAAAGATACACAGACATGCAATGCATGTCATTCAACTGCTATAAATAATACAGACCAGGCTACAATGGAGAATAATGTCGGATGCGAGGCATGTCATGGCCCCGGTGAAGAACATATTGCAGGTGGTGGTGATAAAACAAAGATAGTAACAAATAAATCCGCTGATATCTGCGGCAGGTGTCATAACGGCAACCAGTCCGATTCAACCGCATGGACAACAGAATACAAACCGGGGACGAAACTCGCTGATATCAAGGGATTAAAGCTTATCCCGGTAGCCGCTGATAAGCTTGCCCCATCTGCAAAGGATATCCATCCTTCACTTACCTACAACATGTGGCTTGTCTCAGGGCATTCCAAGACACCTGACAGAGCTATTGAAATTAACGGCAAAAAATGGGAAGGCCCAATAACCTGTGCTGCCTGCCATAATCCCCATAGCAGCACCAACAAAGCCCAGCTTGTCATGGAGCCCAAAGAACTATGCAAGTCGTGCCACTCTCAGGCCGCTGTGTTAAAGGGTTTTGGGGCAAAGGGCATAGAAGAAACCAGGAGTCTTCACACAGCAGCAGCCTGCGTTGCATGTCATATGACCGAAAAAAACCACCGCATGAAGATGTTTCGTCCTGATGACCCGAACCTCACTAAAGACCGGCTGGATTCATGTTCGGATTGCCATGAGGTAAAAGACAGAAACATGCGTGCCACTCAACTGAAAGACATGGAGGCATGGTATAATGAGGCCTTTGAACCGGTTCAGGCAGACCTTAAAATGATTGATGAAAAACTTAAAGGTAATCCTGATATCCTGAATGCAGACTTAAAGGCAAAGCTCAATGACGTTAAGGCAAATATGTCAATTATCATTAATGACGGCTCAAATGGAGTACATAATCTTGATTATGCCCTTGAGATAATGTCACTTGCAAAAAAAGAGCTTAAAGAAATTAAAACAGCTATTCAGTAAACATCCTAATTAGAGGTCAGCGTTTTTTTGGGACAGGGTCGTTTCTGTAGCACTCTGTATTCCTAAAGCAATCTCGGGCATAATCCCCAGCCTCACATATATGGGGCGCACCATCTTTTTGAGGGAAGGCAGCCTGTAAAAAAATATCGCAGAGCCGGCTAAACAGGTAATTCCACCGATAGTCAAGGTGGCAGGTGCCCCTATTCTGTCTGCAAGGCTCCCGGCATAAATGCTGCCAAAGGGTGTCATTCCCATAAAGGCCATTATATAGAAACTCATAACCCTCCCGCGCTTATCATCATCTATAATGGTCTGAAGAATCGTATTGCTTGAAGCCATCTGAACCATCTGACCAAATCCGGTAAAAAGCATTAATATAAGAGAAAGCCATAACAGGTGTGAAAAAGAAAAGCATATCAGTGCAATGCCGAAAATGGCTGAGGCTGCCACTATAATTCTTTCGAGCCCGATGACTGTCCTTCTTGATGCAAGGTAGAGCGCACCTGTTAGAGCGCCTATGCCTGATGCACCCATGAGGAAACCCATGGAATGTGATCCTCCATGAAGGATATCCTTCGCAAAAACAGGCATGAGAGTTACATATGGCATCCCCATAAGACTTATCAGGGCCAGCAATAACAGGATCGCTCTCACCGGCGGAAATCCAAAGGCATAAGAAAACCCTTCTCTCAGTTCATGTATAACCTTTTTGTTTTTAGGTTTTATCTCTTTCAACGGGATTTTCATTGCAGCGATGGCAATGATTACCGGTAGATAGCTGATCCCGTTGATAAGAAAGCATACCCCTTCGCCTGTAGCGGCGATAAGTACTCCTGCTATTGACGGTCCCAGCAGACGGGCTGCATTAACCATGGATGAATTCAGGGCAATGGCATTTCCTAATTCCTCTTTTCCTTCAACCATTTCCACGATAAATGACTGGCGCACGGGTGCATCAAAGGCGTTTATGATACCCATTATGATGCTCAGTGAAATAATATGCCAGATATGTATTGTTTCCGTGAAGATGAGTAAGGATAATGCCAGGGCCTGAACCATTGCAAGCGACTGGGTGAGGATTAATAAACGCCTTCGATTCCATCTATCGGCCAGCACCCCTGCAAAAGGCGCCAGAAGAAATGTGGGGATCTGACCGGCAAAACCGACAAATCCCAGTAGAAAAGGTGAATTTGTCAAACGGTAGACCATCCATGACAGGGCAATGCTCTGCATCCATGTGCCAATCAGCGAGATACTCTGCCCTCCGAAAAACAGACGAAAATTACGATGTTTCAGTGCCCTGAGAATGGACCTGAGCCCGGTAGCTGTTTCTGATTTTTTATCCATATGCATTCAGGTACCCTTACTCATCTTTCTTCTGTATTTCTTTCATGATAATGGATATGGATTTCATGTAGTAAAAACCTCTTAATTGTTTAAAGCATTCTATTCCAAATTCCGAACAAATAAAGCGTTTTTTATATAGAGATATAGATAAAATATTATCTTGACACTGCCGATACACCTTTTTATACTTCTAAACAAATTTTTATCTTTCATTTCTCCTTTCACCTAAACAGGGGGTTCTATGGACACAAACCAATCAAGAAGAAAATTCATAAAAACCGGGTTAGCGCTTTCTGCCGCTGGGATTGTTTCATCAACAGGCATTAAACCTTCATTTGGCCAGGAAGAGCCAAAGGTCGTTTACCGCACCCTCGGTAAAACAGGGCTCAAGGTTTCCGGGGTAGGCTATGGGATAGGCTATGTGCCCATACCTGAAGTAGTAAACCGTGCATTGGACATGGGTGTTAATTATTATGATACATCCAGAGTATACGGCGACAGTGAAAAGGTCTTTGGAGAGATAATTAAAAAACGGGATCGAAGCAAGCTGGTGTTAGCTACCAAATCAGGGATGAGAAGGAAAGCCGACATCCTTAAGGATATTGATACAAGCCTTAAGGCACTAGGTACCGACTATGTTGATATTTATCATCTCCATGCACGTGACACACCGACCGCTATTCCGGATGAGGCGCTGGAAGCTGTTCATGAAATTAAAAAAGCCGGAAAGGCGCGCTTTTTAGGTTTCAGCTGCCATGATCCCAACAGGATGGTTGATTTTCATATAGAAAACAAGTTTGATGTAATACAGACCACCTACAGTTATGCCATAGGTGGATACTACAGAGACAAAGCTATTAAAAAACTGAGTGATGCAGGTGTTGGTATCATAGCAATGAAGGTTGTCGTAGCATTGACAGGCTTAAACCTGCAAAATCTGGATAACCCTGTCCCCAAAAAGGGGGACGGACCGCTTGCAGGTATCAAGTGGGTTTTAAACAATCCTGCTATCGGAACAACAGTACCCCATATGAAGACCATTCAGGAACTCGAGATGAACTTCCGTGCAATGGCAGAGCCTTTTACCCCGGCAGATGAGAAGATGCTCTATGTTATGAATGAACAGATCAGGCCTTCATATTGCCGCATGTGTTATGAGTGCAGCGGAAAATGTCCTCAGAATTTGCCTATAACAGACATGCTGCGCTTCCTGGCATATAATGATTATTGCGGGAACTATCACCAGGCACGCATGAGTTTTATGGAATTGCCAAAGGAAGTACAAAGCGTCAGATGCAGTGACTGCTCAGAATGTGTTATCAAGTGCCCCAACGGAGTCCATGTAAAAGAAAGATTGGTCAAGGCACAGGAATTGCTGGCGTAAAAAAGCAGGGTTCAAGGGGTCCAGGGGTCATGGGGTCGAGTGAAAAACTATACCCTGAATAAATCCACTTGAACCCTTGACCCCTTTACCCCTTGTACACCTTCTTCCCCATCAGAAGGAGATATCTCCATGAAACGTTCGACTTGTTTCTCATTATGCTTAATATTCATTTTAACATTTCTTTTTAATTTTTCTGTTTCAGCAGAGCAGTCATGCGAAAGCCTTAAATCGATAGAAATCCCTAATGTTACGATTACCTCTGTTGAAAAGGGAAACCCTGGTTATGAGCTTCCAGGCACAACAGGTTTTATTAATACACCGCCCCGGAAAATCAATGCCCCCTTCTGCCGCATCAAGGCCGTCTCAAGGCCCACAGCCGATTCAGATATAGGCATAGAGATATGGCTACCTGATCCAGCAAACTGGAACGGTAGATTCCTGGCAGTAGGCAATCCCGGATTTATAGGCTCAATAGCAAGTGGAGGGATTGCGAGCAATATGGAAAAGGGCTATGTCTCGGCTGGCACTGATACAGGCCATGTTGATGAGGGTTTTGAATGGGCCATAGGACATCCTGAAAAATGGGCAGACTGGGGTCATCGTGCAGTCCATGAAATGGCAATTGTTACAAAGACACTTGCCCATGCATACTATGGTAAACCGGTTGAATACTCCTACTGGAACAGTTGTCATAATGGAGGCAACCAGGGGCTAAATGAAGCACAGCGTTATCCGGATGATTTCGATGGCATAATAGCGGAAGACCCGGCCTTTAATATCACTCACCTTCAGCCTGGCTCTCTTTATATAAGCTGGCTTGCACTCAAGGATGGAGTTGGGGGACCGGGTTATATACCTGTTGATAAACTCAAAACGATAAACAAGGCAGTACTCGATGCCTGTGATAAAAATGACGGGCTAGTTGACGAACTCATTGAAGACCCGACAACCTGTAATTTTGATCCTGTAAGCATCCAATGTAGCGACAAGGATCAGGCAACATGTCTTACTTCTGGGCAGGTGGATACGGCACGTAAAATTTATGAAGGTGCAAAGTTCGATGACGGTACACAGATATACACTGGGTTTGAGCGTGGAAGTGAACTTACCTGGACCATGATGATCGAGAAGGAACCCTTTATGGTAAATCTCAATTACTTCAAGGGAATAGTATTTGAAGACCCTAACTGGGATTTCCGTACATTTGACGTGGATCGTGATACAAGGCTCGGTATAAAGAAGGCAGCTAATGCTGTTGATGGTAATGACCCCGATCTGAAACCCTTCAAGGATGCCGGCGGTAAATTAATGATGCTGACCTCTTGGAACAGCACTGCCCTTCCACCCAGGCAGCTTGTAAAATATTACGAAAGTGTTGAAAAGGCAATGGGCGGTTACGATAAGACTCAGGATTTTGCAAGGCTTTTCACAGAGCCTGGTTCAAGCGGATGTTCTGCTTTTGCTAATCCACAGGGATTCAAGATTTTTGATGCAATGGTTGACTGGGTTGAAAAAGGTAAGGCCCCGGATAAGATTATATATCCTTATACAAAAGGAGGCGGCATGATGGGCATGGGCGCCAAACCTGAAGTCTACCGTACACGCCCTGTGTGTGCCTATCCGAAACATTCAAGATACAAGGGGTCAGGCGATATCAACGATGCGGCCAATTTTGAATGTGTTGAGGTAAAAAAATAGAT
>CAZCMD010000142.1:0-3456 GCA_964499695.1 uncultured Desulfatiglans sp. | reverse complement strand
TTTCATCTTCAAAATATCTCTTTTTCTATCATGAACTATTAATTTGTCTTTAGTAACAATTTATATTATTAAGTTTTACATCTGATAACTGAATGCTGAAAGCTAAAGGCTTAATCAAGATATTACCTCTTTATGGATGGATATCTATAGTTGGAAGTAAATTTTTCAAAATAAATAATTAAAGGAAAGGTTAAAAGCATGGAAGAAAAGGATATAGATATAAAGCCCACAAAAAAGGCAAATTTAAGGGTAATCCTCTTTATTCCAATAGCAGTAATAGCATTAGCTGTCTTTGTGATTCTTCAGCATAAATCTCCTTCCATGATCGATGTTGATATCCCACACACTCAGAATGGGCCTCTGGCTCCGAACTTTTCTCTTCCTGACCTTGACGGCAGGATAATCAGCCTGAGTTCATTTAAAGGCAAGGTGGTGATTGTAAATATCTGGGCAACGTGGTGTCCTCCTTGTGTGTCTGAGACGCCATCACTGGATAAACTCTATAAAATGTTTAAGGATGAAGGCCTTGAACTCCTCGCAGTTAGTGTAGATGAAAATGGTAAAAAGGCAGTAGAACCATTCCTCAAAAAAAAGAATCTCAGTTTTCCTGTACTCCTTGACCCTGATAGCAGGGTTGCAGCTTTATACAGGACAACCGGAGTCCCTGAGAGCTTTATAGTAAAAAAGGATGGTACACTGGACAATAAGATTCAAGGTGCAATTGATTGGACATCGCCAAAGGTTATTGAGTATTTTCAAAAACTGCTTAAGGAATAACAGGCATTAACAGTTACACATGAAAACACTGCCAGCGTTTATTTGACACATACACCGGCAGTAACAAAGAAGACAGGAATTAAAATAAAGGAACCCTGCTTAAAAAGGCAGGTCTTCATTGTCTATATCATCAAAGTCATCAAAGTCATAGGGCATAATATCCCTGTTAAAGTCCAGAAACACATCAAGGGATTCGCATAAATTCTTAACGATCCGGCTGCATGCCTCTTTATCAGATACATCCTTGGCCTGGGACATTGACTTTAATGCCCCGCTGATTTCTTTCGATATATCGTCTATTATCTTTGTTGTATCCATATTTAGTACCTGTTTTTATTAACCTATTAAGAGATTGAATAGTGATAGAGTAGCAAATATGGGGAGGAAGTCAATCAACATTTTTATGAGCCAAATTTATAACATGTCCCTGCTGTATTCAAAATAAAGGCATCCGGCATTGCATTCATGAATGCAGCAACTGCTTCAAAACCGGTACAATGAAGCGGGGCTATAATATCCGGGTTTAACAATTTTATATCCGCGATTGTATCCCTGATTTTTTCCTCTTTTGCATTTACCAGATGAAATCCTCCCAGGATGGCATGAACCTTTTTTATACTGGTAATCTTTTGTACATGCTTTACAGTGTTTACAATGCCCGCATGTGCGCAACCTGAAATAATAACAAGCCCCCTGCTCTTTACATTAAAAAATAGGGCCTGCTCTCCTCTAAAATCGTCGGGCACAAGTACATCACCACGCTTTAATAGCAGACTGGGCGATGGGGTTTCATATGGAGTAATACGCTCAATATCACCTGAGATATATCCACCGGGGATAATCTCGATTGGGTGCATCACCTCACTTACCAAAACTCCTGATGCCTCGATTTCTGTTTGATCAAGTTTGCCGATATCAGTGGCTATTTTGGCTCCGGGACGAAGCGAATACCTGTTCAGGAATGCCTCCTTACCGACATAGAACGGGGTGCCATTTTTTATCAGTGCCCTATTCGTTTTCAGGATTTCGGCTGCACCCATAAAATGATCATAATGCCCGTGACTCAATCCAAGTGCATCTGCCTTTCCTATATCTATACCCAGCAGTTCCATATTGTTACTTACACCAACCGGATCCATTCCAAAATCAAACATACAGTCGCCTCTTATACCACAGGATTCGGTTTCAATAAAAAAGGCAAGGCCATGTTCTGCATGGATACATTTTCCCGGAGATGACCGGTATCTTGTAGCATATTCAGAATCAGGCCTGTTTGTATCATAATAATTGTCTGTCAATACCCACACCATGACTCTGTCAGCATCTGTAACATGAAGTTCTGTCAAATCCATGATATACACCTGTTTATAAATTTCTAAGAACCCTGGCTGCGTATGACCTGTCAATAAAGTCTCTTATCCTGTTACCCGGAAAAACGCTCCGCCAGGTTAAAAGATATGCACCCTTCCATGTTAAAGATCGTTTGCCATCACTATCAATCTCATTATAACAATATCCTCTTTTAACAAGTTCATCCGACTCCCTTGCCATAAAATCTTCAATATGCTTAAAGCCTTTTGATTTGTCATACGCCATTGGTAGTGCTGTATTCTTTAAGTAATTCTTAATCCGTAAAAAAATATTATAAAGTTCCTTTGGTGATTTTATATCAGGGTAACGCAATGCTATTTTTACATCCATATCCGGGAATGGCGAAACCTGGGTTGCATTAAAGACATCCAGCATGGAGCCATCTTCATATAACTGTGAAAACTCCACATAGGTAATAGTTTTTACACTGCTTACAATTGAGACCACCAGGGCACAGGTCATATCGGTTTCATTGGTATACAGAGAAAAATTTGTCTCTGCATTGGTATCTTTCATATAAGAAGATCCTATATATTCGAAACCTATGTTCTTTATTTCGGAATCAAGTTGATTAAACTCCTCTTCTCTGTTTAAAAGGAATTCATTTTCATCATGCGCGGTAAACCTGATTCTTGCCGGCAGTTTTTGCACCTTTTTTACGAAGAGGGGACCCAGAAGATTCAAAAGTGCTACAGGAATGAAGATAATGCCTAAGATGATCTTAATTATCATATCTGACTTCCTGGTCTTTTATAAATACCAACCTTTTCTATTGACCGTGAGAATAAGCATGAATCCCAATTCAAGACATGGATTCACTTTTTATTACGGGGTCCTCGGTCTACAATCTTTTTTGTGAAAATCCAGGTAAACCAACCCAGCGCCACCATCGCAATGCAGAACAGGGTATATGAAAACCTCCAGTCAAGCCCTTTGGTCATCATACTCCACTCCGACATCCCGCCTATGCTTGCAACCAGATTAAGGGGAAGGAATACTATATTTATCAGGGTTAGATTCTTTAACAGAACGTTCATATTGTTATTTACTATTGACCCACGAGCGTCCATCAATCCACTTAAAACGGATGAATGTATATTGGCCTGCCTTGCAGCCTGTGAGTTTTCCAGAATAATATCCTCAAGCATTTCAAGATGCTGTTCCTGAAATCCTAACTGATTTGCCATTCTATCCAGTTTTCTTAAGACAACCCCATTACCTTCAAGCGCATCCACATAATAGACAAGGCTTTCACTCAGGCTGAACATCTGGAGGAGATGTTTATTTTCCATTGATACGGTTATCTTT
>CAZCMD010000141.1:0-13037 GCA_964499695.1 uncultured Desulfatiglans sp. | reverse complement strand
GCACCTATCATTACTGTGGAGATGGAATAACATCATGGCATGAATTTACCGAGGCTATTATCTCTAAGGCAGGAGAGTGGGAATCCTTCAGGGTACAGAAAATCCTGCCAATACCTACTACAGAGTATCCAACCCCTGCCAAAAGACCCATGTGGTCTGCAATGGATTGTACGAAACTCAATGAGGCATTTGGGATCAGGAATAAGGATTGGAAACAGGGGTTATCCGATATGTTGGAAGAGTTGTATAGGTCAAGATGAAAAGGGTTATTTTATTATAAAAGAGTATCCTACTTCACTAAGACTAAACGGGTGAAGCCAAACACCGAGCCTCATTTCAGTGCACAGGATGTGTCACAATGTCATTTTTAGGTGATAGATTGGTTTTTCGCAGGGTGGGATTCTTGTCCCACCATAACCTATGGGTGACGGCGGATTATACCCCACCTTGTAGAGACAAGGCATGCCTTGTCTCTACATAAAAGCCGGTCGGGAATGCCTGCCAGACAGGAATCCAAACACCAAACATCATTCTCCGGCTTGACCGAAGAATCCAGTTGTTTTTGATTTATAATTTTTTCAGGCTGTCAACTCTATGGCCCTGACGCCGATGAATCGACTTTATACTACTATGCATAAGTTTATAACCCTTGACACGATGCGTTCATCTTTCTATAGTTTTAATCACAACGAAAAATCCTTATCGCTAACCACATCAAAAAAGGAGGCAAAAAATGGTAAATCGAACTGGTAGGTTATTCGGCTTTTTGGGAGTATTATCAATGATGTTTCTCATGGCATGCACACCCGGGGAAACCAAAGTCACCAGCTATGGTGAAGACCGCGCCCTGATCGAAGACCTTCAGGCGCGTTACTTGTTCGCCCTTGATTGGAAGGATCTGGATACATACGCCGCCACATTTACCGAGGATGGCATTCTGGATATCGTTGGTATGAAATGGCAGGGAAGGGAAGAGAAGAGATAAAGAAGGCCATACAGCCACGGCCTGCTGAGCCAGCGCCTGCAGCAGTTGCGGAGGCAGTCGATGCGGCTGCACCGGAAGGCGAGGCACAGGAAAAAGCAGAAGAGGCAAAGAAACTGTATCCCGCTACAGGTCGTCATAATATAACCAACATAGTAATAAAAATTGAGGGCGATAAGGCAAAGGGAAGGGCGTACTGGTTTCAGTACGGCAATAACAATCCCGAGAGAAAGGCTGTCCTCAACTCTTACGGGCACTATGAGGATGAGATGGTCAAGGTGAACGGCCAGTGGCTGTTCAGTAAAAGAACTATCTACAATGAACAGATGGAAGAATGGATCGGGCCTAAAGATAATCCATGCTGGTAATTCTGTGAGGATATGAATGATGGATGCCCTCGCCAGGCTTGACGCGCATCTGGAAACCCGGTTTACTGAATTGCTTGAGAAAAAGAGCGGGGGCATAAAATTATCGGGTACTCGACCGGCGGTTATCTGCCGGAAGAGCTGATATTTGCCTGCGATGCCATGCCCATGTGTTAAATAAATAGTTACCATACAAAATGATGATTATGCTGTTTTGTATGGTAATATGAAAAATAATTTCATGTTTCAGTTAAATAAAGAGGAGTCTGACGCTTTGAGATCACAAATTGTGATCTCAAAGGGGAAGGGTGGGCGCAGATATCATCACTGGTAGATAATGACCTGGAGGATTTTATCAGGCAGGAGTTTTCCGGCCATACAATTTCACCTTTAGGTATATTCAATGATTGGCTGGAAAAAAGACTCATCAAGTGGGATAAAAAACTGCAAATGATCATAGAGGATTGGCAGGCGTGCAATGAAAAATAAAAGCCCTCAGCCAGAAAAGGAAATAAATAGGTTTGAGAAGAATACCGGATATAAGTATGCCGGTCCTAAATAATACTATGGGAGTGGAATTTTGTTTTATAATACAATTGAAAAAGATACTGAATTATGAAAGAGCTTCCTGTTCCATTATGCAAAAATATTTCGTTCCATTTGAATATATATTGAGGGATTTTATATTTTTTCACATGCAAGATTGAGGAGATCATAAACATGCCCGAAGTATTTAGAGTAGAGTCAAGTGATATTAAAAATCTTAGTCCTTTACAACTCACAAAATTGCTAAAAATATTATTATATCTTGAGGCAAGATCAAATGGCATTGCTGAAAGAGCTGTTGAAGTTTCTTTAAATATCAATGTAGCTGATGGTGGTGAAGATGGAAGGATTCAATGGAATGGGGAACCAAAAAGCACTAATTTTCTCCCATCAAATTTTGTACAGTTTCAAAATAAAGCGGTTTCTGAAATGGGACCTACTGATTGTGCCAAAGAAATTATTAATTCAGAGGGATCGGTTAAGCATAAAGTAGATGAAGTCTTAAGTGCAGGTGGTTCATATATCCTTTTTACAACATTAGAATTAAATCAAGATCAGAAGGATAAAAGGATAGAAAGAGAGGATGCTATACGAGGTAAACTTAATGAGTTAGGGAAAAGTTATTCATCTACTGCTACAATTAAGATTTATGATGCCTCAATGATCGAAGGTTGGGTGAATAAATATATCCCAGCCATAGTTACAGTTCTTAAATGGGCAGGCAGGCCATTATTTCCTGGCATGAAAACATGGGAAGACTGGGGACAACATCCTGAGTTCCAAACCTTTGATTTTATCGCAGATGAAAGTAGAGAAAATGCAATAAAAAGCATTAGGGCATCACTAAATAATCCTGGTAAATGTGTTCGAATTATTGGTTTGTCAGGTATGGGAAAAACGAGACTTGCATATGAAACATTCAGAGATACAGATGAATACAACGATTTAAGTAAAAGAACAGTATATATAGATTCAAATGCTAATTCTTCAATTCTTGGTATGGTATGTGATTGGATTCAAATAGGACTCGAAGGGATTATTGTTGTCGATAATTGTAATAAACAATTGCATGATAAACTAAGGCAGGAAACTCAAAGGATCGATAGTAAAATTAGTTTATTAACTTTAGATTATAATATTGAGAACGTAGGTCAAACTCAACTCGTTCATCTGAAACAAATGAACGATAAATATATTGAACAGATGTTAGAACCAGTATATGGGAAAAAAATACGAGATTTAGATCGTATAGTATCTTTTGCTCAAGGATTTCCCCAAATGGCTGTGTTGCTCGCCGATGCGCGTCTTGACAGAGATTTAGATATGGGACGCTTGACTAATGATGTGTTAGCTTCAAAAATGTTATGGGGAGATGATGATAATCAATCAGAGGAGGAGGAGAAAATTCTCCAAGGTTGTGCATTATTTGACCACTTTGGATTTGATGATGAAGCTTCAAATGAGTATGAATATATTGCTAAACAAATAGTTAATGTGGATGTGAATAAATTTTATAGCTGTGTTAAAAAATTCGAAGAAAGAGGCATTATAGATAGAAGAGGAAGATACGCCAGTCTTGTCCCAAAGCCACTTGCTATTCGACTAGCTGCTGAATGGTGGACGAGAACTCGCCCCCAAAAACAAATAGAAATAATACAGGCTGACATGCCAGGGAGACTCATAGATAGCTTTTGCGAGCAGATATCTCGATTAGATTTTCTTCCTCAAGTAAAAGAACTAACCAAAACATTATGTGGCATTCAAAGCCCTTTTGGACAAGCGGAAGTGATTCTCTCTGATAGGGGTTCTCGTCTCTTCCGCTCTTTAGTAGAAGTGAATCCCGATGCAACAAGCTACTCTCTTTATAGGATACTAAATGCATGTACTAAGGATGAGATAGAACAAATTACAGGTGACACTAGACGTAATCTAGTTTGGGCATTAGAGAAACTTTGTTTTCATAAATCATGTTTTAATAATGCAGTCGAATCCCTTATTTTATTTGCATCTTCTGAAAATGAGAAGTGGAGTAATAATTCAACAGGGATTTTTAAACAATTATTTTATACATTTCTATCAGGAACTGAAGCGCCACCTTCTATGCGGTTAGAAGTAATCGATAATTTACTTGCAAGTACTAACATAGCTAAACGTGGTTTGGCAATTATAGCATTAGAAAATGCAATAATTACTGATAATATAACACGGTCAATTGGAGCAGAATATCAAGGTAGTGGTGAACCATTAAAGGAATGGCGTCCTAAAATATGGGGTGAGGTATTTAAATACTGGGAGGAAGCACTTAATCGTTTACATCGATTGATAATCGAAAAAGATCCTCTTGCAGGAAAGGCAAAAGAAGCCATCGCCTCAAATATTAGGGGACTTGTCCAGCATGGTAGGATTGATATTCTAGATAAAATTATAATGGAAGTTATGGGAAATGATGGAAAATTATGGCCTGAAGCAATTGATAGTATAAAAGATATTTTGCAATATGACGCAAATAATATACCTGAAGCTGGAAAAGAAACAATTAAAAAATGGCTGGCAATTTTAACTCCCACTAATTTGGATGAAAGATTAGTGTTAACTGTCTCAATACCGCCATATGAGCATGAAAAAGATGATGAAGGTCACTATTTAGATATCGCTGCTCAAAATGCTAAAAAATTGGCTCAAGAATTGGCTTATGATCCGAAGGTCTTAGTTCCATACTTAAATAGCATATTAACTGGAGAACAACGGCAAGCATACTGTTTTGGAAAAAATCTAGTTGAATCATCAGGAAAATGGGAACCTATTTTATTCGAAACTATAAAAGTGCTAAAAAAATTAAAAGATCCAAATATCAATTTTTTAATAGGTATACTAAATGGTGTATTCATTATTAATCCTGATGAATGGGTGAAAATCGTAAAAAAAATATATGATGATCAATATTTTAATAGTTATTATTCACAGATACTGAATAGTGGTAATGTTACAATTGAACTTCTATATGATTTTTTAAAATTATTAAAAGACAAGAAAACTGATGCATTTTCAGCAAAATTATTTTCTTATGGACGAAGTCTTGAGCACCTCAAGTCAGATGATGTTACGAGATTTGTTATAGATTTGGCGAAAATATCTGATGAGACATCTTGGGTGGCAATCGAAATTCTATTTATGTATTGTTACCAAAAAAAAGAGAGGTGGGACAATTCTATTTCTACTTTCAAAGAGATCATTATTCTTCCTAAGCTCTTTACAAAAGAAAAAAAACGAAAGCAGCGTGAAATGCATTATTGGCATGATTCAGTAAAAAGATTATTAAAAGAGGATGATCCTGGATTAGCAATAAAAATTAGCAAACAAATAGTTACAAGTGTTGATGGTGACATAAACTTTAGTGATTTATGGCATTATGTCCAACCAGTAATACATATCTTATTTCAAAATTATGCAAGAGAAGTATGGACGGAATTTTCAGCCGCAATAATGAAAGCGCCTCCATTAGAAAGATATAAATATAGTCATTTTTTAGGTTCTAGTTCATTTAATAATAGAAAACCAAGTGTGCTTGCAGATCTTCCAGATACTATAGTAGTAGAATGGTGTAACAGTTACCCAGATGTAGCACCCGAATTTATTGCTGATATAACTGATGTTCTACTAGAAGATGGCGATCAATATAAAATATCTCCTCGAGCTTTGTTTTTAATAGATAATTATGGTGATGATAAAAAAGTGTTATCAATGTTATCTTCAAATTTATCATCATTTGGTTGGAGTGGTTCATTCGTGCCATATTTAAAAAAAGAAAAAAAAGCTCTGGAAATATTGAAAGCTCATAAAAATAAAAATGTAAAAGAATGGGTCAATAATAGAATATCCTATTTAGATAATATGATTAGCTCTGAAACTGTTCGTGATGAAGAACACGACTGGGGAGTGTTTTAAAGGAATAATTCTAGATGTCTATGGTAGAGTGATAGAGGGGGATTAGTGTAGTGAAATAGGAACGCTGTAAGGTTATTAGGTTAAATCTCCTTCATGTTATTATTTAACAACGTTATATAATGTTTGAAAAAACTGTAATATCGAAATGGAAGGCCCGCCAATGTAAAGGGCGTAGCCCATTTGTTCTAAAAAATGAAATATAAAAAAATATGCATCTTCATTTTCGGAATTTTATTGACCTTATTCGGGTTGTTGTATGAACTACTTCAGATAGCCGATGCATTAGAAGGTTATCCAGATGAAGATACAAAAATTGGAGCGATTGTTGTAGGCTTTTTAATGGTTCCTGTCACGCTAAGCGGTGTATACCTCATAATAAACAACAGGCCGAAGAGAAGAACAAAATGTATAAGAGTAATAAAAATATTGGAAATCCTGAAAAAGAAAAAACAGTATCTTTATAAACATGATCTTACTTCAGGTTTAAACCTTAGCGACACAGAAGCTGATAAGTTACTAAAAGAGATGACAAAGATCGGATTGTTAAAACTAAACAAGCGAAATTATAATAATGATCAATATTTGATATCTGACGCTAAAATGCAGGATATTATAAACAATAAAAAATCTATATGGTACATGATCAAGAACCTCATGAGCAGCATGGGAAAATTAAGAATAATAGTAAGTACTTTATTTATATTGTGTTCCATTGTGGCAATCATTCTGGGAACAAATGAATGCTGTTCAGCAGATGGATTTTATTATCTAATATTTTTCTCAGCATTAAGCATTTTATGCTCATGGTATTTGATAAGAATTAGAAGGAATAAGCAGAGAATCCCTGATTATATAGAAATAGTCAGCGAAGGGAAAAAATATCATTAATAAGACGGAAATTTACAGCCATACAGTAAACTTATTTAGAGACTTGTCTGCGTCATTATCGAAAAAACTCAGGTGCCTTAATTGGGGGTTGTAGGGCAAAAGGTAATAATAGATTAATTTACTTTTTTACCTATAGTTTCCATATCCCTTAGTATTCAGATAAAGACGGAGCACATGTTCAAAGTAGTTAAGCCGTGGATAAAAAAGAATGTCAGAACAAGTATCAGAATCCTACTTTTTTCGAAACATACATCCCCATGTCCGTCTGGGCACAGCCTCTGACCGGTATGCTGGATGGATTGGTCAGATATATACTCCCGGAAAATACGAGATCACAACCAGAAGCCATAAGATCAAGAACAAATCATTTCAGGAAGAGATTCTCCCGATAGAAAGTGTGGCTGAATATTTTGAACACTTCTCAGTGCTTGAGATAGACTTTACCTTTTACAGGCTGTTACTGGATAATAATTTAGAGCCGACCTCAAACTATAATCTCCTTAAGAGCTATCAGAAATATCTTAAAGAAAAAGACTATGTGATTCTGAAGGTACCGCAAATAATATTTGCCAAATACTTGTGGCAGTCTGGTAAACAGGTTGAAAATAAAAACTACCTTAATTCAGAGATGTTCATAAACCAGTTCTATGATCCGGCGAATGCTATTCTTAATAAAAACATTGCAGGGTTTGTATTTGAACAGGAGTATCACCGGAAGGCGGGGCGCATCCCTCCAAAGCAGTATGTTGGAGAGCTGGATAATTTTTTCAAAGCACTGCCAAAGGATAACAGGTACCATATAGAAACGAGGAGCGATTATTATCATACCAGCCAGTATTTTGACATGCTCTCTGATCGCGGCGTTGGCCATGTGCTGTCACACTGGACATGGCTGCCGCCATTGTGGAAACAGTTCACAAAAGCAAAGAAATCATTTTATAACTCCGGAAAACAATCCATTATACGATTACTCACACCACTCAGAATGAGTTATGAAGACTCCTATATAAAAACATTTCCATTCAATAAACCTGTTGATGAGATTAATGATCCGGAAATGGTTAATGAGACAATGGAGATTATTAAGGAGGCTGGGAAAAGTGGTGTAACCACAAATGTGATACTTAACAACAGGGTTAATGGAAATGCCCCGACACTCGCCCGGGAGATATATAAACACTTTGAGATAAAATAACATGGCAAGTCTACACAGGTGACTTTTACAACAAGTGAAACATATTGATAAAAAATAATACCAGGGAACCCTCGATTTCTCTTATTCCTACGTAACCCTGGCGGAGACGGATGAATTCGTGGATTATTTATCCTCTCTTATTATATGAGCAAGGAGATGCTGTAAAGTTATCAGGTTAAAATACCTCCCCATTTACAACAAACGATTACCACCAAACTCGGACGGTAATAACCTTCTAAAGAAAAATCAAATAATGCAATTATGCAATCTAAAAAGGAACCCTATATTTAAATGCAATTTAATGAAAACTCTGATAATATTTTTTCAGGTTCTCTTTTAAGCAAGGAGATTTAATTTGAAATCACTACACGCAAAAGTGATAGTTATAGCTGCTGGAGTTTTTATACTATTTGGTATTATAAATTTTGCCATTCATCAGTTTATTGTTCTCCCCAGTTTTATTTCTCTTGAACAGGATGAAGCAATTAAAAACTCAAAACGTGTTGTGCAGGCAATTCATAAGGAACTTAATTATCTTGAATCTACGACATTTGACTGGTCTGCCTGGGACGACACATATGATTTCATCCAAACCGGGTCTCAGGATTACATCAGAGGTAACCTTTCTAATAGTAGCTTATCAGCTATTAAACTGAATCTCATGTGTTTCTATGATACTGAGGGCAGGCTTATCTGGGGTAAGGGCTATGACTTAGAGAAAGAGGAAGAGATAAAATTTATTAATTTAGCTGACAAAGATCTGCCAAAAAATCATCCCCTGATCTCTTATGATACTGAAAATAAGGAAAATGATGATTTATATAAATCCGGTTTCTATATGACTTCCCAGGGTCCAATGCTTTTTGCCTCCAGGCCTATAATAAAAAGCAATCGCGAAGGTCCTATTCGCGGTTCAATTATTTTTGGAAAACTATTTAATAAAGCTATGATAAGTGCTCTTGAAGAGCAGACAGAGGTATCTTTCCAGGCATTAATCATTGAGACTGACAAATTAAAACAACCTGAAGACATCAAACAAATACTTGAACAGATATCCCCCGAGAAGCCTTATATTGTAAAACCTCAGAACGAAGAGTTTTTGTCAGTATTTACTACAATAAAAGATATAACTGACAAACCCTTCCTTTTAATAAGTTCAAAAACTCCCCGTACTATTTTTCATGAAGGAAAGACCACTCTCTTCTATTCTATGATATTTATTATTGGGGCGGGGATATTATTTCTATTGATCATCCTTCTATTGTTAAAAAAAATTATATTAAATCCCATTTCCAGTTTGACCGATTTTATTAATTCTATCAGCCGCACAGGCGATCTCTCAAGGCGAATCCCGGTTAAACAAAAGGATGAGGTCGGCATTATGGCTGGTGGTTTTAATACAATGCTGGATCAGCTTGAGAAAAAAACAATAGACCTTAATGACTCAATTCTGGAGTTAAAAAAAGCCAGAAATGAGGCTGAATTTGCCAATGAAGCCAAGTCCATGTTCCTCGCCAATATGAGCCATGAAATACGCACTCCGATGAATGGCATCATCGGTATGAGTAGTCTCTTGCTTGAAACTCGACTTGATAATGAACAGTTAGAATATACCAAAATGATTCAATTCAGTGCCGACTCCCTGCTGCACATTATCAACGATATCCTGGATTTTTCAAAAATAGAAGCCGGTAAATTGGACCTGGAGGCGATAGATTTCAATTTGCGTATCTCTGTAGAAGAGGTATCAGATCTGCTGGCCTTGAAAGCTGATGAAAAAGGACTGGAATTTATTCACATGTACGATTTTAATGTGCCGGAATTTGTACGGGGGGACCCGGGAAGAATAAAACAAATTTTACTGAATCTTGCTGGTAATGCGATTAAATTCACTGAAACAGGTGAAGTGATTATAAAAGTATCATTAGCAGATGAAAAAAAAGACAATATAATCGTCAAATTTGAAATCATTGATTCCGGCTCCGGTATATCTCGCGAGCAGCAGGAAAGGCTTTTTAGATCCTTCTCGCAGTTAGATGCTTCCATTACTAGAAAACACGGAGGAACCGGGCTCGGACTTGCAATTTCTAAACAACTTTCTGAGTTGATGGGAGGCACAATTGGTGTTCAGAGCGAGTCCGAAAAGGGTTCTACTTTCTGGTTTACTGTATTGCTTGAGAAGCAACCGGGTATTAATGTTATAAAGTCTGTACTTCCAGTTGATATCAAAGAAAAACGTTTTCTGATTGTGGATGATGTTAAAACTAACAGACTGGTTTTTGCTGAATATTTAAAAAACTGGGGATGTCGTTTCGATGCAGTTGACAGTGGTGAAAAAGCCTTGGAAATTCTTGCCAAGGCAAAATCTGAAAACGATCCCTTTCATATTGCTATACTCGATATGTGCATGAAGGAGATGGATGGAGAGGAACTTGGGCGAAAAATAAAATCAGACCAGGAGCTGTCTGAAACGATTCTGGTAATGCTTACATCCATTGGGCGAAGAGGTGATGCTTCAAGATTAAAAGAGATTGGTTTTTCAGCTTACCTCTCCAAACCTGTTAAAAAGCAACAGCTGTATGATACACTTATAAATGTGATGGAGAAAGTTCCTGCAAGCCCCGTGGAGCAGAAAAAGGTACAACTGATTACATTGCACACCATCAGAGAGGAGAATTACAAGGCACACATCCTTTTGGTTGAAGACAATCTGGTGAACCAAAAATTAACGAACAAGTTAGTGGAGAAGATGGGTTACCGCATTGATATTGTAAATAATGGGAAAGAGGCGCTTAAAGCCCTTGAAAAAGGTTCTTACGATCTGGTACTGATGGATATCCAGATGCCTGAAATGGGGGGATTTGAAACTACTCAGCTCATTCGCAAATCTGATTCACGCGTAAAAAACCCTAATATCCCAATTATCGCCATGACTGCAAATGCCATGTATGGCGACATGGAAAAGTGCCTGGAAGCCGGCATGAACGGCTATGTATCAAAACCAATTGATCAGGAAAAGCTTAAAGAGGTCATAAAAAAACATATTGAAAAAAAGACAGCGTGATAATTAGAATTGGGGCCATACATGAATATATGAATTAATGTGCCCGGGATGGGGATGTATAAAAACAGCGGGATCAGACCTGTATTATTGATAGATAATAATCGATGATCAATCGTAATTTCTGAACAGGTTAAGATATACTTACTTTTCATGGAAAGGAAATTGAGGTGGAAATGGATTTTGATTTTGTTGATACGGTTGTAACAGAAAACAGATCGACTGCTCCTTTACCATCCAATGGAAATAAAGAAAAGAAAGAACTTAAGAAAAAATGTACCTTGCTTTTTAATCTGGTTTTTCCTTTTTTCAGTTAGCCGCTTTAATAACCTGCCTGAATACCCTCATAAAATTTTCACCCCATATCTTTTTAAGATCATCTTTGCTATATCCCCGCCGTAATAATTCGGCTGTAATGTTTGGCAATTCGGATACATCCCTGCAGTCTCTTAATACTCCGCCACCGTCAAAGTCGGTGCCAATACCAACATAATTTATGCCAATAAGGTTTACCACGTGATCAATGTGATCCGCAAAATCCTTTACTGTTGCCAGGTCCCCTGGATACTTTGCTGCGATAGCATCCCATTCTTCCCAGTATTTATCAAGGATTGCCCTTTCAGTTATTTCATTAAATTTACCGTATTTTATTTCAAGTGTAGCAAGGTCATTTTCCCTCTGCGGATTTTTGGGAGGAGTCTTTACATGTTCGCTGAGAATGCACATTTGAATAACACCACCATTTTCTTTCAGTTTCAGCAGCATTTCATCGGTCATGTTGCGCGGATTATCACATACTGCTCGTGCACTGGAATGGCTGGCTATAACAGGCACTGAGCTCAGTTCAATTACATCATAAAAGGCTTTATCTGAGATGTGTGAAACATCTATAATCATGCCCAGCTCATTCATCCTTTTAATAACCTTTTTACCGAACTCGCTCAAGCCGTTGTGCTCAGGTGTATCGTTTACGGAATCACAGATATCATTATTTTTTAAATGGCATAGAGTAATATACCGGACACCCATATCATAATATTTTTTAATATTTACGATATCTCTGGCAACAGCGAATCCGTTTTCCAGCCCGATAAAGGCTGTCAGGATATTTTTCTCTCTGTTTGAAAATGCCTCTTCAGGTGCAGTAGCAACCCTGATAAGAGAAGGATTTGCATTACACATGTTTTTTACAGCTTTTATCATATTATCTGCTTCCTGCTGTGCGATTTTATAATTTCCGTCTGTTCGTTCCAGCTGCGCCACAAAGGCGGCAAAAAAAGCCGCATCCAGCCCGCCTTTTTTCATCCTGGGCAGGTCAACACGGCTTATCTTAATATCATTTACAGAGTGTTCTTCTGCTATATTCCAATCCTTATTCTGCATCAGCATCGGTGTATCATTGTGAGTATCAATATTGAAAATTTCCGTATGAATATTATATGCCTCGGCACGATAATCACGATCAGCCATGGTGTCTCCTGATAAAATGATACCAACAGTAAATATAAAAAGGTAGTTTATGTTTCTCATCATAACTCCGTATGATCAGGTTAATGCGAAAAGATTAAATACCAAGCCTGCACAATTCACAGAAAGACTGTAAAAAATTATTTACGATAAATTTCTTTTACTCCATAAAGATCAATAGCGTATTGTAATTTTACCAATTGTTACAGATGAAGGATAAAAATGCAATTTATTCATTTGCATCATTTTTATAGCAAAGCTTGTTGGATTATTGAGTTAAGTACATTTGTCTTGTAACCGGAAACCAGTATCCAGTACCTGGAATTGAGTCCATCGAACTCAGAATCAAGGGGAAATAGGGGTTGATGGTTTCGTGAAAAAGCTGAATCTCACACAAAGGCACAAAGTCACAAAGAACTACTTAAAATAAATTGTTTTTCTTTGTGTTCTTTGCGGCTTTGCGTGATAACTTACCTTTTTACATTGTTGCCAATGTTGGCAAAATGGCTAAATAGTGTCCATCCAGAAAGAGGAAAATTCTGGATGGAGCTTTCAGCAGTCAGCGATCAGCTGTCAGCTAACTCTTTG
>CAZCMD010000140.1:0-13119 GCA_964499695.1 uncultured Desulfatiglans sp. | reverse complement strand
TGATGAGCCTTAATGAATAATTCTGGTATCATTTAAAGAAATAGTCTGGATAGAACTCAAGAATATGATAATAATGCTTGAATCAGTTAATATTATGAATTCGCATCACAAATCAATACAGGTATGTTTTCGATATCTCAAAATTTGATAATCGACTAATAATTTTGATAGATAATAGTGATCACAGATTTTACAACATCCCTACATATATAATATGGTTGGGTGATTCTCAATTGACATACAACGCTGAGCTCCATATACTTCATCCTTCAAAAAAGGAATTCTTATCAAAAAATTTAGATTCAGACCTGCCATAAAAGGTGGAAAACCAGTTAACTGTATTATTGGCGTGCCATTTACTTTTTCTTTAAAACGAATTACTTCGCAGTGGTGAAAATTTTTTCGCTCCTGCAATTGCTTGAATAATCCTTTGTTTATCTTGCCTCAATAAGCTCCACATCCCGATATTTACTGCTTTGATTTGTAAATAATAGCCATAAAAACAGGCAGATATAAAAATATTCAAAAATGGTAATAATTTAGTTGACAAAGATTATACATGTAATCGATAATGCGATTACGCGCGTAATTCATATAAGGAGGTAAAATGAAAAAAATACCCAGTATTTCAGAAGCGGAACATCAGGTAATGAAGGTCATCTGGAAGAATAATCCCATTATGGCTTCGGAGATTATCAATGTCTTAACCGAAAAGACTGACTGGCAACCTAAAACAATTAAAACCTTGATAAACCGGCTATTGACCAAAGAGGCTATAGGTTTTGAGAAATCCGGTAGAGAATATAGCTATTATCCCACTATTGAAGAAGCAGACTTTGTAAAAACCGAAAGCCGTATGTTTGTTAAACGGCTTTTCGGAGGGGCAATGAAACCAATGCTTGTTTCAATGGTGGAAAACGAGGATTTGACCCTGGAAGATATTGATGACCTCAGGAAATATATCATGGAGAAGAAAAAGGGGAAATAATCATGGGAACTTTATCCTTTGATACATCTGCAATACTTGGCTGGCTGTTTGAATCAACGCTGTATATAAGCATACTTGTTTGCGTTATACTCGTACTCAAAGCTGTTACAAAGGGAAAACTCCCCGCATGGTGGAGCTATGGTCTATGGCTGTTGCTGGTTTTGCGCATGTTTGTACCATGGAGCTTTCAAAGCCCTGTGAATATTTTTAATTTTTTCCCTGAAACTCCTGACAATGACGCATATATCCCTTTCCTGATGGAACAGGTCGTTTCTTTACCACTCGCTGGAAATACATCCAATGTCATGTCATGGGATAAACCGTTACTGCTCGTGTGGTTTGCCGGGATACTGTTTTTCAGTGTTTCCAGTCTTTTAAAAAACCTTATGTTCTGGGTTGCAATTAAAAGAATCGTTCCTGTAGAAGACAAAACAGTCCTTGACCTCTTTGATGACTGCAGGGGAATGCTAGCAGTACGGAGAAACGTGGCGCTTATTGTAACAGACAGGGTGAAGAGTCCTGCACTTTTTGGTTACCTTAAGCCAAGATTGCTGATTCCCCCTAGTTTTCTCAATTCACTTGGAGAAGAGGATTTGCGTTGTGTTTTTTTTCATGAGCTGGGGCACCTGAAGAGTCATGATATAGGTATCTCATGGCTGGTAAATGTCCTGCAGGTAATTTACTGGTTCAATCCAATTGTATGGTATGCCTTTCATAATATGCGGATTGATCAGGAAGTTGCCTGTGATGCCTACGTATTATCACGTATAAAATATGTGAATCCGGCCGATTACGCTAATACTATCGTAGATATTCTTGAGCGTTTTGTTCAGAACCGTCAATTACCGTCTCTGGCCGGAATAATCGAAAATAAATCACAAATAAAAAGGAGAATTGCTATGATACTTAAATATAGGAAGTACTCAAAAAAGATTACGATTACATCGATTGTCATGCTGTTTATAGCAGGGTTCATCTTTTTCACACTTACAGGTTACGCTAAAGAAGAACAGAGTAATATGGTTGGTCGTGAGTTTAATAGACCAACGACCAAACAATGGCCACAGGTCAAACCAGGTGATAAAGCCGATGAATCCAGGATTATTATTTGTATTAAAAAGGAAGGCGATATATGGATCGAAGATCAAAAGGTTGATATAGCCTCGATGGTATCCAGGATGGAGCGTTTTAATAAAGAATATCCGGATGGATTTGTGCTTATTGCTGGTGATAGAGACACCCTTTTAGGTAAAACAATAGAAGTGCTTGATAAAGTCAGGATGACCGGTATAAAAAACGTATCTGTCGCTATATGGAAAAATGATTAGCGGATTCAATACGTATCTGCATAAGCAAGCATTCGATCAAACAGACATTGTAAGGTGATTTAAAACTAACGCTGTGTGCACCATCAAATAAATGTTATTCAAGTCATTGATTTAATCCCTCAATTTTTGTGAAGGGATTAAATCAATGAATCAAAAGTTAATCTGACAGTGCCTGTAAGATCAAATCTATATTTTCACAACTTATATATTTCCGGAAGCCCTTCCCAAACCTCTTTAAAAGGGTTAATAAACCAGAGCGGGCTAAAAAAATCGTCAGTTGTTTATCAAGCTGTTATAGACTTCTCTTATAAATCATAACCTTTCTAAAAGTAGAAGAATTGTAAAGGGATAAACAGATAGAAAGTTAACATATCTTGCCAGTATCACAATATTGGAAATGGTTGGAGTACAATACCGATATCTGCAATTAAGTATACTTGCATAATACATTAATTTGGGAAAATTCATGTATTCATTCAGTATACAAAAACTTTTCAGGAATGAGCTGCGTTATAATATCTTATGGTCCAAACAGGCTTAATAACTAACCCTATAGCGATACATCTGTCATTTCGACCACGGGGAGATATCTTTTATAACTCAGAAAACCAAGATCTCTCCTTTCAGTCGAGATGACAAAGGAGATAAACATAATATAAATAATGCAAATATCGTTGTAGGGTTAATCGGTAAAAAAGAAACCCTGTCTTTTGGACAGGGTTTCTTTTTTAAATCGTTTCAGATTACATGGGAATTCTAGTGTTTAATCTTCTCCCATTCCTTTTGGTATTCCTTCTCAAAATCCGGGCACCTGTGCTCAGTGTGACATTTCAGGCAGAGCTGCACCCCGGGTTTAACCTGCGATACGTTACTCGGGTCTTTCAGGTGTTCAGTCCTGTCGCCATGACATGATTCGCACTGGACATTTCTTAACTCCTTTTCCTGTGCCTTCATGGTAAAGCCGCCTGTCTCCTCGAAACGGACTGTATGGCAGACAAGGCAGTCAGGATTAACCTGTCTTTGTTTATCTACCAGTGTCTGGAACGCCTTTGCATGCTTGGACTTCTGCCAGACTTCATATGCATCGGTGTGGCATTCATTGCATGAGGCGGCTTTCAGTGTTACGGCCTCCTCTTTCGCAGTGGCTCCGGAGGGCACGGTATAAAGTTTGTTAACCTCTTTGTTGAAATCATCAATCATGGCCTTGACCTTTGCATCATCGGCTATCTTGTCATTAAAAGGAATAAGGGTATTTGTAGCTGTCTTGGTACCGTCAGCAGCCTTTTCAATAACCATCATGCCCTGATACTGCCCCTTCTCACCTACCTGCACTATATAGGTATTGTTCGCCTCATACGGGGTATCAAGTCTCTGTTTGTGGTGCCCGCCAACAACCACATCAACGCCGTTTATCTTTCTGGCAATTATCCAGTTGCGGCCCATATGCTGATGTGTCAGGACAACAACAAAATCCACCTTATCTTTGAGTTCTGCCACCTTGGCTGTTACTGTCTCTATCGGGTCAAGTACGGATAATGTAGTACCGACTATCTCCTCAAAGGGTTTAGCAACATCAGGGGTATTTCCCATGATGCCTATTATGCCGACCTTAATATTATCTATTGTCTTGATCACGTATGGCTTGAACAAAAGCTCTTTTTTATCATTGACGATATTGGCTGAAACAAAGGGAATATCATACTTTTTTTCAAGCTCCTTCAGAAAATTTAACCCGAGGGCCAGCTCAAGTTCACCTACATTTATGGCATCAATTCCGATATCCTTATTGACCTTTGTTATCAATTCTGCCTTGAGTTTTGCTGTAGGCATAAAGGATTCTTTAATCTGGGTATGTTCATTAAGCAGGTCACCGGAATCTACAACAATCAGGTTCTTTTCTGTTTTTTTGTAATCATTAAAATATGTTGTTTTTTTATAGAGCCCACCGAGCATCTCACCGGTATCAGCTCACCCACATGGTTCAAGATACCCCTCAACATTATTGCTGTATGCCAGCACTATTCTTTTGTTTCCTTCTGTGCCTGATGTTACTGAGATCGCAATGAGAGAAAAGAGTGCGATACACACCACTGAGAAAATAGCCGTTTTGATTTTCATTTTATAAAACCTCGTTTAAATGTCCTTAAAACACCCATTCAACTGAATTGACCGGTTCAGTGCCCAATTTTGCCCTTTTCAGACTGTACATATCATTTGACCTGATATACCGACCCCTGTAATGGGACAATTTGCATTGGTTATGCTAACAGAATTTATTAATATGTCAAGGATGAGAAAAATTCCTGTCAGAATGCCAATAGCAGCAGACTACATAATATGCTTGAGTATGTCACCCACCAGGAAGTTAAATTGATCTCTTTTTACGTTTCAACCTCAGACCTGCCCTGATGGCCTTTTTTTCTTTTCTCTTCTGCCGCCATATCTGTATCTTCTGAAATGCCCATAAAGATATAAAATAAGAAGGCACAGCAGCTACAATACCGGTTATAATCCCGCCTATTAAAAGTGCTGTAACAATGGCAGTCCCTGAAGAAAAGAGGGTATTCCAGATGACTTCTATTTCATCATGTCGGTTTATTGCAGCCATGATCGTTTTTATGACTTCATGCCCTCCTTCAAGGCCGAGCAGATATGCCCCCAGTTTATAATCATAAAAATATATAAAGTACCAGTTCAGGGGGTTACTTACCCATGTCCCAATGGCGGCAGTTATTTTACTGGCCTTGAAACAGAGAGCAAGCGCCACTGCAAGGGCAATCTGAAAGGGTAGTATCGGCATCATGCCGGCAAAAACGCCAATAGCCATGCCAAGGGCAAGCTCGTGGGGTTCGCCCTTGAGGTGTAACAACCTGAGGTAAAAATATTTCAACTGCCTTTTTAAATAGGCAATCCGGGAATTCTGTGCCATGGTTTACGTCTTTTTATAAAAATTTTCAGTGGAAATTTAATGAATAAAAATTTGCCCGTCAATAGATTTCGCTTTTTAAAATTGATATTATTCTAGTAGTCATGTTTTAAATTAATGCCCATTTCCGTATCGGCATTTTCTCCCACACTGGTATCAACTGTTATGCTGGGTGAAAGCTCCCACCTGACCGAGACCTTACCGCTTTCAGCGCTTATACCCTTTTCAACTTCTACATAAATACTATCTCCCAGATATTTTCCAGCACTTAAGGCTGATTCACCGGGGCTTTCTTCTGACTGTTTTACCTGCAGCCAGTCCACGCCTATTAGATCTCGGGTATAGGCCAGGGGGTCAAAACCCTTTTTACCCATCATCTCGTTTATTGCCCCTGCAAGCTGTAGCGCCTGTATGGGTGTAATCTGTGATACCTCTCTGTCAAAAAGAATCCTTGCCATGATTTCATCCTGTGGCAGGGCAGGTTCTGAATAGAGTGTAAAAATAGGGGATTTAATATTACCCCTGAGGTTTACATAGGCAGAGATATTATTGTTGACAGCCCTGCCAGTGACCTCAAAATAGGGTTCAGGGGGCGATTTCCCTGTAAAACTGACCGACCCCAGGGTAAGTATAAAAGGCCTTGAAAGGAAGTTGTAATTTCCTCTTACAAGGGTAAGATTTCCGATTAAAAGAGGGGCGTCCGCGCTTCCTTCCAGATTAATATCCCCCTTCCATTCTGATTCCAACCCCCTGCCGTAAATATAGATCCTTCCGTTGCTGGATACCGATACATTATAATTGATCCTGTTCTTTTCAGGTCTCACAGTAACCTTTTCAGTTATCCGCCTGTCCTTTACATTGATCTCCCTTATTTCAATATCGGTGATTGTATAAGGCAGCTTTTCAGGGATCTGTATATCCGCCCTTTCAACAATAAACCTTCCTCTAATATTGTGTTCGCCTGCTGTCCCGGATATCTCTGCGTTTCCTCCGGCAGTGAAGCTCACCATATCATTGCCTGCATACTGCATCTCTTTAAGAGAGATAGAGAGGTTATACCTGAAACTCCGCAATGTATCAAAACGGATCTGGCCGCTTCCTGTAACCTTTCCTTTTGATCCGTCATCAGCCGAAATATCATGGATAATAATTCCGCCCCTGTCTGCAGAAATATCAGCCCTGATATTGTTAAGTATAATACCCACGCCTGTGTTCTCATAGCCCCCCTCTGAAAGGAGAGCCCTGCCTGTTATGAGAGGAGAGGTGAAGACCCCGTTTATCTCAAAATCAGCAAAAAGCCTACCTTTGACCATCTGATCGTGGATATCAAACAATGATGTAATAGCTGCAAGGTCAAACTCCCCTTTAAGGCTGCCATTTATAGGGGCGTCACCATCAGCATCAAACATGAAGGGATAGATGGAAAAACTGAATGGGATCCTCATCATGCCCTTAATAGTGGTGCCGGATAGGCCATAAAGGCTGAGTTCTCCTGATAGGGACTCGTTATTTACAAGAAAAGATGCACCTATATCAACAGGCGGGATATTGCTTTTTTTTATCTCCTTTATTCTGACCCCGCTGATATCCATGTTGCCTGATATATCAGGCATGGCAGGTGTACCGCCAATACTGATCTTCCCGTCCATTGCACCTTCAAGATCATTTACACCCGCAAGGGAGAGAAGAGAAAGGGGTATCTTTTCAATGTGGAGCTCCCCATGAATCCCGTCAGCGGAATAATTCATAAAACCTGTGGCCTTACCCGTATCAACACCAATATTGATCTTCCTGATATGTGCCTCATCATTTGAATAGTGCAGTATTAAAGGTTCTAAAAGTGTTATATGGGTCTCACCGAATGACGCCATAAGGGAGGTCAGCCCCACCTCTTTTTTACCGCCAGTATCAGCAAGCGTTGCCTCTACATCAAAGAGCGTTTCAAGGGGGGCACCGGCCTTGCCTTTAACGAGAATCCGGGTGTCCTCTCTTCTGCCGCTGGCAGTTATATCTATTGTTTCAAAATCAGCCCCCTTATATTTGTATTCCCTGAGAGATGTCTTAAGCATGAAATAGGGAGAGCCGAAGATATCAGATACCTGGCCTGTTAGATCTATGCCCTCTACAAGGTTCTCTTTATACTCCACATCCGTTGCAGAGAGCCGGAATTCAACTTTCTGGGCATCCTTCTCTTTGCTGAACACAATCTCTCCTGACGCTGTACCGGTTGTTTCATACCCTGACATAGAGGTTATTTCCGAGAGATCATCCGCTGAAACACAAATCATGCCGTTTAATATATGTTTCACCCTGCTGTAGTTTATGTTCCCATTAATCCTGGTCTCCATGCCGGAGAGGGCAATATTTTGAAATGAGATATCCCCGTCGGAAATAACAAAATCCGACGCTGCATTCAGACTGTACTCTCCCCTATCCACCCGGGCTGATATTTTTCCATCACCCTTATGATCCCTGAATCCCCCGCTGATGCTGGCAAAAACCCTCTCTGCACCTGCGCCTTTATATGAAAAGCGGCTAATATCAGCATCCACAGTGCCTGTAAATATATTACTATCCCCATGAATATTAAATTCCGCTTCACAGGAACCCGTGACCTTCTCATTTATGTACCCTGACAAAATGTCAAGATCATGTATGCCAAGTTTCCCTTTAAGGAGCAGATTATTATTGAGAAAATTAATATCTCCTGATGCAAGCAGGATAATTTTTTTTGATTCAATCTTAACCATTTCTGCTTCCAGCCTCCTGTCAGACCTGTTCAGCAGGTTGAATCTGTAGGAGACCTTTTTATCATGGTATTTATTATCTCCGGAAATAATCAGGATATCGCCAATGGCACCGCTCCCGAATAAAGCCATATGCGGGGCATGGTTTATTTCATCCATAAACCTAATCTGCCCTGTGCCACTTATATCAGAGAGCTTTACATCCTCATCCACAAGCTCAGCAACACGGTAAGTCAGATCAATATCAGGCCTTAACAGTTTACCTTTTAATTTACCTCCTACTGATAGTCCGCCGGCTGTGTATCCCCTCATATACTGTTCAAGACATTTTGTATCTTTGATATCCAGATGAAAATCCCCTTCCAGTGTAAGATCAGCGGGTTTAAATGCACCTGTGTATACTGAGACCATCTCCCCTGCTCTTATTTCAAGGGTATTGAAGAGTATCTCCTTTTTGTGTGTCAGGTCTGCATCTATCCTGAAATTGACAGAGGAAGCTATACATATGTTCAGACCCCTTAAAAGGGTGTCAGCAGGCTCAAACTTCCCTGAGATATCAAACCGGTAATCCTTTTTCAGCCCAACCCGTATATCAGAGGTTATTTCCCCTGCATCACTCCCTGATGCATTGAGCCTGCCGTTAAGGTCTGAAAAGGTTCCCTTCACCTCAAAATCAAGGCTGAAATCAATACCTGCGCCCGTAAGAGAGTAAAACAGGCCCATGCCAGGGTCTCTTACTGCAAGCCTTGTTTCAATTTGCTTTTTTTTGCTGTTGATCAGGGCAGAAAACACCAGAGACCCTGTATGACCGCTTGTACCGGAGATATTGAGATTTAATGCCGTGACCTCATCAAAACCTGTATCACTGATGCCTCCAGAGAGAAAATATTGAGCAGGCTCGCCCAGAATCCCTTTATCAAGGTCAATATGAGGCGCCTGAATATCCTCCACAGTTACCCATGAAGGAAACGATGGGACAGTAAAGCCTTCCGGCATCTCTTTGTCACTCACTTTATCCCTGTGGGGTAACCGTTCTACAACAACATAATCAATATTTAACTTTTTAATGTAAAGGCGACCTCTAAGAATTTCGGAAGCAAGGATATGCACAGAGCATCCTTTAAAATAAAGCCACCTGCCCTCCGTGTCATGGATACCAAGCTCATTAATAACAAAATCAAAGGGCAATACCCCCTTTATGCGGCCTGCTTCAAGCCTGATACTGTGTTCTTGAAGGATATATCTATTGAGTAGATTAACAGAAACCCCCTTGACATAGTCAGTCTGCATCAAGGCAAAAAGGAGTATGCAGGCCAGTACAGGCACAGAAATAACAAGCGCCCCATACCCTGCGGCCCTTCTTATTATGCTGTATAACCCTGATATCTTCATATGTATAAATCCTGTTAAAATGCCTGTCCTATACTGATATAAACCTGAAAGGAATTGTCAATACCGCTCCTTTTATCAAGGGGGACGCCAATATCAAGCCTTATGGGGCCGATAATTGAGAAGTATCTTAAACCCATGCCTGTTCCCCATCTGATCTCTTCACCACTGCCAAAGGGCCTTTCAGTAAACGCGCCGCCTCCATCAAGAAACAGGACAAGCCCCAGATTTTTTGTGAGCCTCCACCTTGATTCAAGCGACATTTCCAGTAAAGACTTTCCTCCAAGAGGTGTTTTGCCTGATAAAGGGCCTACAGACTGAAATGAATAACCCCTTACTGAGCCGCCTCCGCCCGCATAAAACCTTTCATTGGCAGGTATCTCATTATGGCCGGCACCCTTGATTATCCCGAAGGTGACGCTTCCGGCCAGTATTGAAACAGGGTCATCCATTATCTTAATATATTGCCTGTAATTAATGATTCCTTTATTAAAAAACAGGGATTCATGGGTGAGTTCATAAAAAGGCGTGACTTTGATTGAAAACCTGCTGCCTCTCACAGGGTCAAGCAGATTATCACTGGTATCAAGCCCCAGGTGAAGGGGTAGAGATATCTGGGAGTACCTGTTAACAATATCAAGCTGATCTATTTCTGACCACTTGTATGTGAGACCCAGACCTGTATCCAGTTTTTTTGTCAGTTGCCTGTCAATAAAGAGTGATCCTGAAAAGCTGTCACTGGTGTATGCGTCAGGGTCCTCATAGGATTTTTGAATTGAAAATCGGAGAGATTGATCCTTTCTTAGAAACAAAGGCTTTTTGAAGCTGCCTTCTGCTGTCACCAGATACTCAGACAGGCTCACATTCAGGCCCAGCTTTTCACCATGCCTGAACAGATTTCTATTTTCCCATGTAAATTTGAGACCCGGCCCCTCATCCGTATGATAACTCACTCCAGCGCTTACAGTGCTGTGCCTGCGCTCGGTGACCTCGACTTGAACCGGAAGGGTCTCTTCTGACTTGCCCCTTGTTTCTGTGATCCTAACTATTGAAAAAAGGCCAAGATTCATCAGTTCTGAAAAAAAGGTTTTGAGAAGTTCCGGGTCATATATATCCCCCTCTTTCCATGGGATCAGTTTTATCAGAAATGCAGGATCAATATCTATTAGCCCGGTAAATGAAGTGTTGCCAAATTTTGCCTTCCTACCGGGGCTGATAAAAAATTGCACCTTTACCGTCTCGGTATCATGATCTGCAACTATCTCCCTTTTTTCCACAACAGGATAAGGAAACCCCTGTTTCTTTAAATGAAGGAGGAGTCCTTGTTCACCATCAATGATATCCTTAGAACGGTATGCCTGTTTTATAGAAATCCCTGCCCGGGAAAGATCAGGCGTTTTAATCTCTTCCTTAATATCTTCAGTAAAGATTATATCAGCCGATTCAAGTATAAACCTCCTGTTCAGGGTAAAATCAAATGCAACTGACCAGGGGCTTTTATTTGTATCCATACTTTCTTTGATCTCAGCCTTGAAGTAACCCTCTGACTTGAGGAACCTTTGAAATAGATCGATATCTTCCATTACCCTCTTTCTGAGCATGCTCATTGAACCAGCAGGCCTTGATGACAGATCAAGAGTCCGGGATAGGTCGCGGACAGGGTTCAAGAGGGCATTATTCTTTATTCCTCTGAACTCAACCTTATAGATGGGTTCTTCTTTACAGAGGCAATAGCTGCTTTTAAAAACTATACATATAAAAAACAATATAAAGATTACATGAAAGATGACCGAGGGTGCACCGGATATGATTGATATGTTTTTAATGAAAAACCCCATAAGTGATCAGGAAAATGGCTGACCCCGCCCTGCCTGAACACTGACCGGATATACTTTTGCAGGTTCAGGCAGTCTGTTAACCCCGAAATCTAAAAAACTTTATGTTTTAGCGTTCACATCAAGCCCTGCGTTTTTAAAAACAATTTCATAGAAATCAGGACGCTTGAAATCAGGTTGCATCCACTTTTTGAGGCCGGTATAACTTTGTCCCATCCGCTCAGTCTGCCTGAGCGCCTCTAACAATTCGTCCAGTTTTGCTGTTGGAAATGAAAATATTACCTTATCTTCATCGGTGAGTGCCCTTTCATATTCGCCCGGATCAGGAAATGTGACCCTGTAATTCCCGTTGATAAATACAGGCACCACAGAATATACACAGGAGTCAAAGGGTTCAAGGTCAGATTCCACGTGATATTCACCCCTTGCGAACTTGAGCGCCATGAGCATGCTCCTCAACTGCGCATTGTTGGAGTAAATCAGTATCACATCAGGAATAAACCGCGCTGTAGTTAGAGGGGCAGATACGATCCCGATATATTCACCGGTCGGCAGTGATGGGAGCGCATCCGCAAGTTCCCTTGTCCATTTAAGAATGCCCTTCATGGAGTCAGGGGCATCAGTAATACTGGCATCAATAACATCAGGGGAGGCAAGACCGTATGCAACAAGGGGCGCCCAGCAATACTGGTCTTCTTTGAGTATAGCCACTGTTTCACCCTCGCGCCTTGACATGGCAAATGCCTGGCACTGGGCAAGATGAATGCCTTTATCCCTTTTTGGCCTTAAGGCATTTTCAGGGATTTCATCCTCGCTTTTTATAAATTTGATACCTAAAGGAGGTGTCTTTAACCTTAAAAGAGTCTCTATCTCAACGCCATATTTGTTAATCTTTTCAAGTTCGCCCATCTTTTATCCCCCTATTTAAAATATTTTTTTGATAAATCCACCCGTTTCCCCGAGTACAGTACATAGTGTCCTGCACCTATGCAACTATCCATTATTAAGGCTCAAGGACCGTTAGTGTTGCTTCAATCAATTCCTCTGAATTTCCCCCTGCCATTATCTTAAATGTCCCTGGTTCAACGACCCTGTGCATATCACGGTTCAAAAAGGAAAGCTCTTCAGGCCCTATTACAAATTCAATGGTCTTGGTCTCGTTAGGGTCAATGGAGAGACGCTTAAACCCTTTAAGCTCCTTCACAGGCCTTGTGACAGAGCTTACCTCGTCCCTTATATAGAGCTGAACCACCTCATCACCTTTAAGCCTCCCGGTATTTGTCACACTGACAGCGGCCATTGTTTTGCCCATTATACCTATCTTATCAGATGAGAGTTTAATCCCGTCATACCTGAATGTAGTGTAGCTTTTTCCCCAGCCAAAGGGAAAAAGCGGTTTGGGTGTGGAGTCAACATATCCGCGTCTCGCTGTTGGTTTATGGTTATAATATACAGGCAACTGCCCCACTGACCGCGGAACAGATACAGGGAGCTTCCCTCCAGGGTTGTAATCTCCGAAAATGACATCGGCAACCGCATTGCCTCCCTCCTGCCCCAGATACCACCCTTCAAGGATGGCTGGCACATTTTCAGCTATATAATTGATGGAGTTTGGCCTGCCATGTAGCAGAAATACAATTACAGGTTTATTGAGTGAAAGCACCTCCCTTACCAAATCATCCTGGTTACCCGGTAATTCAAGGCTGTCTCTGTCGCCAAGATGTCCTATCCATGCCTCCCTTGATGTAAACTCGTTCCCGCCAAGGGCAAGTATTATCACATCAGCATCCTTTGCCACCTTAACAGCCTCCTTTATGCGCCCTGCATTTTTTATTGGGTCAGCAGGTTTCGGGTCTTCAAAGGTAAAGACGGTTGAATCGGTCTCTGTAATTTTGCAGCCCTCTGC
>CAZCMD010000139.1:2760-13204 GCA_964499695.1 uncultured Desulfatiglans sp. | reverse complement strand
ATTTATTTAATGGTATCAAAGGAAACGGGCCGTAAAAAAGAGGAGAGCCAGCTTGAAATACACAGGAGGTATATAGATATTCAACTGGTTTTATCCGGGAGAGATAATATGGGTTGGAAACCCTTAAAAAGATGTAAAAGCCCGGCATCAGATTTTGACATGGGTGAGGATATAGGGTTTTTCAATGATGAGCCGGATATTTTTATCCCTGTGCGACCGGGTTATTTTGTGATCTTTTCACCGGAAGATGCCCATATGCCCCTTATTGGTGAGGGAGAGATCCACAAGATAGTTGTAAAGGTTGCGGTAGACGGGTAAGGTTAAACTTATTTCTTAAAAGTGTTATCCGGACGTTATTTCCTGAATACAAAAAATACTTTCACCACGGAGTACACGGAGAAAAGCTTTTTATTATGTTATTAATAAATAATTTTTATTTTTCTTGGCGCCCTTTGCGTCTTTGCGGTTCAATTTTAGCTTGTCACTTCTACCATACAAGTACACGGAGAGCACGGATTAAAAGAGAAAACCAACACTTGAAAAATAATATTTAACTCTCCGTGTCTTCTGTGTTCCCCGTGATGAATAATCTTTGATTAAACCGATATGTTGGAGTGAAAAAGCCCCTTACAGGCCAATTTTTTGAGCTATGATCCCGGCAAGAGCCCTTCCTTCCTCCATGATTCCTTCATGGTACCTGAGCACCCTGAATCCGCTAAAAAGTTCAAGAAGCTCATTATGGTTAAGGAGGTGGTCAGGGTTCTTTGGTTTACCGAACTGTACCTGATCAACAATATAGGTCTCATAGACTATAACACCATTCTTGTGAAGGCCGTTTCTGATAAAGGGAAACAGGGGTCTCTGGAGGTAATTGAAACAGATAATACAATCATAGCTGTTGGTCTTGATAAGAGGGTCCTTTTCCAGGTCAATCAGGCGGGCGGATATTCTTACACCTTTTTCTTTAGCCAGGGCATTCGCCATACTGATGGCATCCTGTGAGTTATCTATCCCCTCAACATGAAATCCATTCTGAGCCAGATACACTGAGTTTCTGCCCCCTCCCATTGCTATATCAAGCACCTTTCCCTTTGGGAGGAGGTGAATATTTTCAACCAGGAATTCCGATGGTATGTTACTGTGGGTATGCATGATTTTGTCCTATATTTTATAAATTCAACGACATATGAGATACATAAATATGATTAACCACGGAGGACACGGAGGTCACGGAGTTTTTATTTTTTAAGTTTTTGCCGTGCTCTCCGTGGTGATGAAATATTCTGTTCTATTTACACCAATGCATAGAACTGTTTACAATTCATATTTTATTGAAATCAAACCCCTCTTCAAGTATCTGATCCTTAACCCCTGAAACATCTTTCTTTGATGATATCAGCTTTGTAATTTGGGGGAAGGCCTTTGTATCGCCAAGCATGATGCACCCGATCACCTTTCCATTATCAAGGACAACCTTCTTATAAGTGTTTTCATCCATCAAGACCTTTGCATCCTTTTTATTCTCTGCATCGATATCCCCGGCAGATGCAAGGTCAATACCCACAACCTTTAAGGTGTTTGACATGGTTGTGCCTGTATAGGGCATATCTATACCCGACATATTGGCGCCTGCAATTTTACCCTGTTCCATTGCAGCAGGCCATATGCCGTATGGCATGCCGTTAAATTCCGTGCAGTCACCGGCAGCATATATGTCGGGCCTGCTTGTGTTCAGATGGCTGTTTATCTTTATGCCCTTATCGCAATCAAGGCCGATGGCCTTTGCAAGCTCCATGTTTGGCCTTACACCGGCAGAAATAATAACCATCCGGGCAGGCAGGGTTTCTCCGCCAGCAAGGCGCACAGCGCTTACCGCTTCGTCCCCCACAATGGCCTCGGTCTTTGCATCAAGCCTGAATGAAAAGCCCATCCTTTCCATAATTTTTTGCAGCCTCTTTGCCCCCTCAACATCAAGCTGCCTTGGAAGAAGCCTTGGTGAGAATTCTACAATCGTCACTCCCTTTCCCATCTTTCTCAAGGCGTTGGCTGCCTCAAGGCCAAGGAGCCCTCCGCCTATAACGACCGCCTCTTTTATATTACGGCTGTACTCCATGATCCTTTCTGCATCCCTGATGTCACGTATGGCAAATACACCTTTAACCTGTGACCCGTTTATGGGCGGTATAAATGAACGGCTCCCGGTTGCTATAAGGAGCTTGTCATAATGGATAGCATCTCCCTTCTCTGTAACAACCTGCCTTTTTTCAGGGTCTATACCTGTTACCCTTGTATTTAGCATCAGCCCTATATTGTTTTCACTGTACCATGAACCCCTTTTTGCCATAAGGGCATCCTTACCAATATCACCGCTTATGTATTCATTCAGCCTGATCCTGTAATAAAAGGAGAGACCTTCTTCTGTAACAATGGTAATCCTGCCTGCTTTGTCAATTTTGCGGATATTCTCGGCAGCCGTTGTGCCTGCCACACCGTTTCCTATGATCAAGTACTCGCCCATATTATTGCCTCCGTGGATTGTTAGGGTTATTTCTTTGTTGCGCCTTTTTTCTTCGCGGCCTTCCTGCTGTTATTATCTTCATCCTTTGCAAAATTATTAAGTCCCTCTGCAAGGTTCTTTAGTTTCGCATTAACAAGGTAATTGATTGTGCCTTCAGGGTATAACCTGTCCGGCCTTAATGCACCTGCTGCCTTACCAGTAAGTATCTCTATCCCGTCATCTATTGTCTTAATCGCATAGACATGAAACCTGCCTTTTTTTACCGCCTCTATTACATCCTTTCTGAGCATAAGGTCTTTAAGATTTGTCTCAGGTATCATTACCCCCTGCGTGCCGGTCAACCCTTTTTTGTTACAGCAGTCAAAAAACCCTTCTATCTTCTGGTTTACCCCCCCTATGGGCTGGATCTCACCCTTCTGGTTTACTGATCCGGTTACCGCAATATCCTGCCTGACAGGCACATCTGCCAGGCTTGACAGGATGGCGTAAACCTCTGCTGATGAGGCGCTGTCACCGTCAACACCCCCGTATGACTGCTCAAATGCAATGCTGGCGCTTATGGTAAGGGGTTTGTCCTGTGCATATTTTTCCCTGAGATATCCACCCAGTATCAGCACACCCTTGTTGTGAGTGCTCCCTGACATATCAGACTCCCTCTCTATATTGATTATACCTGCCCTGCCCATGGATGTTGAGGCGGTTATCCTTGAGGGTTTCCCGAACATGTAGTCACCGAGGCTGTATACGGCAAGGCCGTTTACCTGGCCTATCTTTGTGCCGTCAATATCTATCAGAAGCGTGCCACGGTCGATCTGCTCCTGGATCTTCTCCTCAATCATGTTTGTCCGGTATATCCTGGTGTTTATGGCCTCTTCAACATGGTCTGACATAACTCTTTTCTTTTTATCATTACCTGCCCAGTAATCTGCTTCCCTTATGATATCGCTTATCACTGGAAAGCCGGTGGAAATCTTTTCCTGCCTGCCCGCCTCCCTCACTGCCTGTTCCACAAGGGCTGCAACAGCGCCCCTGTCAAAGGGTTTTAGTTTTTCCTCCTTTGTCTTCATCCTGACAAACTCGGCAAACTGCTGTATAGCCCTGTCATCCTTATCCATGACAGTATCAAACTCGGCCCTTACCTTGAATATTTTTGAGATATCTTCATCCAGGTTCATTAGAAGATTATAGATATAACTGTCAGAGATCAGCACCACCTTTACATCCATATCTATAGGCTCAGGCTTGATCCCTGTTGTTGTAAAGAGATAGAATGGATCATATGTTTCTATCTGCATGGACTTGTTTTTAAGTGACCTCTTGAGTGCAGGCCATACACCGGGCTCCCTTGCAGCATCAAGGAGGTTAAGGACAAGGAAGCCCCCGTTTGCCTTTATTAAAGAGCCTGCCCTGATCCTGGAAAAGTCAGTGCGCCATATGCCGCTCCTGTCAACGATCCTCTCTATGCTGCCGAACAGGTTCTGATATGATGGGTTGTTCTCAACAATAACAGGAGGCCCCTTACTGTCAGAGTTATCAACGAGCAGATTCACATGATATATGTCAAAGGGGTTTCCCTTTGCGACCATGACAGGCATGCCGGGGTACATCTCCTGCTGGCCGCTCATGAATATCTGGAGATTTTCACTCATATCTTCAACTATGCCGTTTAAAAAGGTCTCCACCTTTTTTGATTTGTAACGACCTTTAATGGGTGCAATCAGTTCATTAGCCATGCTGAAAAAGAGTACCCTGTCCATCTCCTCGGTATTCTGTTGTATCTCCTTTTGCAGGTCCCTGAGTTCAAGAAATATCTGCTCAATCTCATTACGCAGGACAGCATATTTCTTCTTCATCTCCTCAAACTCTTCCTTTGGGAAACGGCCCTTTTCCACCATCTGCTCCACCTGATCCATATGCGTGGGCTGGCCATCAACAAGGGGCGCCACCTCGGGTCTTTTTACCTGACCCATCTGGACATCAACAAGGGTGAACCCCTCATCCCTCACTTTTTTGTCCAGCTCCTTGAAAAATCCCTTGCCCTTCCTTTCATACTCCTCCATGATCTCCTTTTTCCGGTTTATATAATCCTGTCCCTCAAAAAGACGGGGAACCTCCCTTTTAAGGGTCTCTATAAGGGCATGTATATCCTTTTTGTATCTTTTCCCCTGGCCGGCCTTTAGCCTTATCAGGACAGGTTCATCCGTGGTTTTAAAGTTATTTACATAACAGAGATCATCCGGCACCCTGCCGCTTTTGTCCGATATCTCATGAAGGAGTTTTTTTACTGTGGCGAGCCTGCCTGTGCCTGCCGGGCCTGTTACAAATATATTGTATCCCGCGTGGTTCATACCTGCGCCAAACCTGAATGCATCAACCCCCCTCTTCTGGCCGATTATCTCGGATAATGGTTCAAGTTCATCTGTTGTTTCAAATGAGAGTTTCTCCGGATCAAGTGTCCATCTCAGCTCTTCTGCTTTAACTTCCCAGTCTGTTTTCTTTGCGGGCATATACCCTCCCTTTTAATCTGCGTGAATATTAAAACCTTTTACCTGAGCCTTACCCTGACTCCCCTTTTTTCCTCTCCCGAATACATGGGCATAACAATCTGCAAAACATCGTTTTCATATGTAGCCCTTACCTTGGAAAGGCATATCCGCCTGTGGAGAGGGATTGACCTTGAAAAGGTGGCTGACCTTTTTTCAATGAGTTGATGCGATTCATCACCGTGTACTGTCTCCTCACTTACCTTACCATCTATGGATATGACATTGCCTGTTATGGTTATTTCTATTTCATCAGGATCAACCCCGGGCATATCGACCCTTAAGATAAGCTCGTTATCCGTTTCTACAAGATCGTAATCCGGCCTTTTCAGCCTGACACCGGCGGATGAAAGATGCTTGAACTCAACAAGCATCCTTTCCATCATGCTGTCCATATCCTTTTTAAGCCTGTTAATTTGCCTCTTTTTCCAGATCACAAGCTCTGGCATTTTCACCCCCCCTTTTTCCAGTAAGGGTTTACAAGATCTTCAAATATTGCCATTGCAGCCTCTGAACCATACCCTGCAGCGGTTACAATCTGCTTATAACTTCCCTCAACATCGCCTGCGGAATAGATCCCTTTTAAATTTGTCCTATGCCGCTTATCATGCTTTATATAACCTTCATCAGTCAGTTCAATACCCGCGGATTTTGCGAGTTCGACAGAGGGGGTATACCCTATAGCAATGAAAACACCATCTGCCTTTAGAGTCTTCTTCTTTTTTGTGCTGTTATTATAGATCTGGACCTCCTCAACTTTGCCGCTACCCCGGATTTCCAGTATCTCTGTATTATAATGCACGGGTATCCGGTTTGTCTCAAGGTTTTTTATAAGCTGGCCCTGTGCGCGTAAGCTCTCCTTTCTGTGGACTATGAGTACATTCACTCCGATATTTTTCAGGTGAAGGGCCTCCGTTACCGCGCTGTCACCGCCACCGGCCATGATAACTTTTTTACCCTTGAACAGCGGGCCATCACAAGTGCTGCAATAGCTTACTCCTTTTCCTGCCAGCCTGCTTTCACCAGGCACATCCAGATGACGGTGAGAGGCCCCGGTCGCAAGTAACACTGCCTTTGATTTGAAACGACGTCTGTCTGTCAAGACCTGGATGGGCCCTCCCGGAATAATCTTTCTGGCCTCTTCCCCCGGAAATATTTTTACATATTCAAGTGCATGGGAGACCATAAGATCAACCAGCGTCTTCCCTCCTATCTGTGTGAGACCCGGAAAGTTTTCCACTGTGGGCGTGCTTGCCACCTGTCCGCCAAGGGAATTTTTCTCAATAATGACAGTGTTCAAACCGGCCCTTGCCCCGTATATTCCTGCAGTTAAACCGGAAGGGCCACCACCTATTATTGCGAGATCAACATCAATTTCTTTGGCGTCTGTTTCAGGGATATAGACATTCTGCTGTTCCAGTTTTTCAAGGGAAATCATGAACAACTCTTCAGGTTGTGCTCCCATGGCAATAAGTTTATCATTTGCATAAACCATTGGCACACTTTGTGCGCCGTATTCCTTTGCGAGTTCCTGATTTACCTGTATATCGATAATTTCAACTGAAATAATATCAGGCCGGGTTATGGCTGCCTTCAACGCATTTACGGCCTGTTGAGGACAATAGGGGCAGGTGGAGCTGACGAATACCTTGATTGCCCGGTTTTCCTTGATTCTCTGGAGAACCTTACTGCCTTCGTTTCCCAACCCTGATTCACCATAACCAGTCATCATGACTGCTTCGGCAAAGGTCTTCGCCTCTTCACCCAATGGTGCGCCATACCATCTTATATTGTAATGATCAGGGCCGATAATAAGTGTGGGAGAATATCTGATATTCCTCTTCTTTGCCTCCTCATGAGACAGATCATACTCCTTAAAATCGATTTTTGTGGTAAGCGCCTGGAATGCCTTTATTATCTTCCTGCTGGTATTTGTGAACAGATCATTTTTCCCCGGAGATGTGAATAGAAGCAATGAGATATTATTCGGTATATTCTTGAAAAGATTTTTAACCTGATCCTGCACTTGATCAACATTAACCTTCTGTGTATTTTCTTTGTCGGCCATTTCTTGCCTCTTTGTTTATATAAAGGTTTTATTAGTAAAAGGTTGACGGTAATTTTAACACCTGACGGGTTCTACTCCAAGCGAAATATTTTATTTTTCTCCGGGCTTGTTCCTCTTTATGAATCCTTGACAGAAATAATCATACGGTTTATTTCTGTCTCACAGATATTAATGAAATGAAAGGTGCAACATGAATAAAAACTTGACCCGGGAAAGGGCAGAAAAGATACTCGATATAAAAAGAAAAATGGCAGGAAGGGGCCTCTCTTATGCAGAAAAGCTGCTTTTTCTGCATCAGGCAGCGGATGAGATAGATAAAACCCATGTGCCTGGCAGGGACATAATAAAGTTATACCCCGACCGCGTTGCAATGCAGGATGCCACCGCACAGATGGCCATGCTTCAGTTTATACAGGCGCAGAGGAAGAAAAGCCATGTTGATGCCACCATACACTGTGACCACCTGATAACCGCGGAACATGGAAATGCCCCTGACCTTGAGAAGGCAGCAGACACAAACAGAGAGGTATATGATTTTCTCTCCACCGCTGCGCTCAAATATGGCATAGGGTTCTGGGGGCCGGGGTCAGGGATCATTCACCAGGTATTACTTGAAAATTACGCAAAACCCGGGCTTCTCATGATCGGTACAGACTCCCATACCCCGAACGCAGGGGGTCTTGGGGCCCTTGCCATTGGTGTTGGGGGTGCGGATGCCGCAGAGGTTATGGCAGGGCTTCCATGGGAAACTGCATTTCCATACATTATCGGTGTAAGGCTTAAGGGGAGGATTCGCGGCTGGGCCACTGCAAAGGATGTAATACTGGAGATGTTGAAGAGGCTTACAGTAAAGGGTGGAACGGGCTGCATATTTGAGTATTTCGGCGAGGGGGCTGAGGCTCTTTCAGTAACCCAGAAGGCCACTATTACCAATATGGGTGCGGAGCTGGGCGCAACCTCATCGTTATTTGCATATGATGATTCGATGAATGATTATTTACAGAATGTAGGGCGCACTTCAGATGCAAAACAGGTAAAAGGGCTCATGGATATGCTGAGGCAGGATGAGATATGCCATACATCACCTGAAAAGGTGTTCCACAAAATTATTGATATTGATCTTGACAAGATAAGGCCATCCCATTCCGGACCATATACGCCTGACCGGATCACAGGGGTTTCCGATTTTAAAGAGCTGGTAACGGCAGAAAAATGGCCGGAAAAGGTCTCTGCGGTTCTTATAGGCTCATGCACCAATTCATCGTATTCTGATCTTTATGCTGTTGCGGATATACTACGCCAAGCAGAGGGAAAGGGGCTGAAGATAAAGGTGCCTTTTAGCTTAAGCCCCGGCTCATTAAGGATCTATGAGACCATCAAAAGAGACGGCATACTTGATACGCTTATTCGTGCCGGTGTAAAAACACAGGCAGCCGCATGCGGGCCATGTATCGGCCAGTGGAAGAGAACCGATATCAAAAAGGGTGATCCCAATACCATATTCACCACCTTTAACAGGAACTTCAGGGCGAGGAATGACGGCAACCCTGAGACAGTTGCCTTTTTAACATCGCCTGTGCTTGCAGCTGCTATCGCACTCTCAGGTAAAACAGGCTTTAACCCTGAAACAGATAAACTCACAGCAGAAGATGGCACAGGGTTCATGCTTGAGCCTCCAACCCCTCCGCCCCTGCCTGAAAAAGGGCTTGTTGAATCGACCAGACATTTTGCGCCTCCTGATCCATTAAAAGACTCGGTCGAAATAGTTATGAACCCCGCTTCTGACAGGCTTGAGCTCTTAAAGCCCTTTAAAAAATGGGATGGGAAGGATTTTATCAATCTCCCTGTGCTGGTAAAGACAAAGGGAAAAACCACTACAGATCATATCTCACCCGGCGGTGAATGGCTCAAATACAGGGGCCATATTACCAATATCTCCAGAAACATGCTCATGGGCGCAGTAAACGCCTTTACAGGAGAGACAGGGCATGGGACAAATATTGTTACTGGAGAAAAGGGTGTCCCATTTTATAAGCTGGCCCTTTATTACAGGGAGAATACAGGCGGTTTTGTTATTGTGGGTGATGAAAACTATGGTGAGGGTTCAAGCCGTGAACATGCAGCCATGAGCCCCAGGTTTATGGGGGCGAAGGCGGTAATAACAAGGTCATTCGCACGCATACATGAGGCAAACCTCAAGAAACAGGGGATACTGCCCCTCACCTTCAGCTCGCAAACGGACTATGAAAAGATAGATGAGTCTGACAGGATATGCCTTGTTGAGCTTAAAAATATAGCGCCGGGAGAACCCCTGAAATCTATCGTCACAAAAAAAGATGGATCAAGGTTGGAGCTTATACTCAAACATACACTAACAGAAGAACAGATTGGCTGGTTCAGGGCAGGCTCTGCGTTGAATGCCTTTAATGAGGGAATATGATCTTGAAGCCGGTAATAACCTGTAGAGACGGGTTTAAAACCCGTCTCTACGATGCAGCATCAAACCCTTTAACTCCAGGAAAATATATCCGGAAATATGTCACAAAAGAAATCTCCTACAATTGAAGAACAACCTCCCCTGTTTGATGCGGATTCATATAACCCCATACCTGCATGGGAGCAGTATGATAATATGCCAGTAACAAAGGCTGCAAATAATGATCTATCAATAAGAGGAAGAACAGAGGTGGTAAAACCATACCCGGTAGACCTTGATGAACTCCTCAAAAAGCTTTTTCATTTTGCATCCTTCCGGCCATATCAGAAAAAGGTATGTGAGGCGGTTATTAATGGTAAAAACCTTTTGCTGGTAATGCCTACCGGTTCAGGAAAATCCCTCTGCTACCAGCTCCCGGGCATTGCAAGGTGCGGGACAACACTTGTGGTAAGCCCCCTTATAGCACTTATGGAGGATCAGACCGCAAGCTTAAGGGAACGTGGCATCAGGGCTGAACGCATTCACTCCGGCAGGGCACGGCAAGAGTCACGTGAGGTCTGTCGTAAATATCTTGCAGGCGCACTTGATTTTTTATTCATAGCGCCTGAGAGGCTTTCAGTGCCCGGTTTCCCCGAGATGCTCGCAAAAAGAAAACCTGTGCTTATCGCTGTTGACGAGGCGCACTGCATTTCACAGTGGGGACATGACTTCAGGCCAGATTACCGGCTACTAGGTGAGAGGCTCCCATTCCTCATGCCTGCACCGGTTATTGCCATGACAGCTACCGCTACGCCCAGGGTGCAGGAGGACATCGTAAGGCAGCTTAATATACCGGATGCTGAGATGCACATACACGGCTTCAGGAGGACAAACATTGC
>CAZCMD010000139.1:0-2660 GCA_964499695.1 uncultured Desulfatiglans sp. | reverse complement strand
TATTATCAGGAGATAGGCCGCGCCGGGAGGGACAGTAAACCATCAAGGGCCATACTGTTACAGTCATACGCTGACAGGCATATCCACCTGTTCTTTCATGAAAAGAGCTACCCTGAAGAGGGTGTGCTGAGCAGGGTCTTTAAGAAACTCACGAATGAAAAGGTTCCCCTTGAAAAGCTGCGCAAGGAGCTGGATATGGAAGAGGAGGAATTTGACAGTGCAGTGGAAAAACTCTGGATACATGGTGGCGCAAGGGTCACTGCCGGTGACATTATAGAAAAGGGTAAAGGCGGGTGGAATGCCCCTTATCTCAAGCAGAGAGAACACAGGCTTAAGCAGATCGATGAGATGACAAGGTTTGCAGGATCATTTTCATGCCGCATGCTCTATCTGGTAAACCACTTTGGAGACAGGGAAGACAGTCAAAGGCCATGCGGTATATGTGATCACTGCGCGCCTGTAAAGAGAGCCTCTTCTTTAACACGCATACCTGATAAACTGGAGCAGGCATATATGACAGATATCATGAGCCAGTTGAAATCAGCAGGGAGCCTCAGTACCGGGAGGCTTTATAGCAGTGTCTGCCCGGGCGAGAGCTATTTAAGGAATAGTTATGAAGAGCTGTTAAGGGCACTTTCAAAAGAAGGGCTTATAACATTAAGCGATGAGAGCTTTGATAAGGATGGGGAGACCATACATTATAAGAGGGCGGCACTTACCCAGGAGGGTTACAGGTTTAACAGGGATGATATTAAGACGCTCCAAATAACATTAAATCTGCCCCAGGAAAAAAGGAGGCCAGCTCAGTTCAAGATACGTAAACCCGGAAGAGAATCAAGACCGGTGTCCATGTCAGGTGGTGAAAACAGCGACCTTAATAACAGGCTCAAGGCATGGCGAAACACCCTTGCCAAAAAAAGGGGCATACCCGCATTCAGGATATTCTCCAATAATGTACTCAGCAATCTCTGCGCTGACCTCCCCACAACAGAGGATGAGTTGCTTATGGTTACCGGGGTTGGGCCTTATTTTGTTGAAAAGCATGGTAAAAAGGTGATTGATATTATAAAGGATTACCTGAGATCAGTGGATTAACCCTGTAGAGACGGGTTTAAAACCCGTCTCTACGAATTTAAAAGGAAGGTTTCATGGTAAATATATTTGCTGACAGGAAAAACATCAAAAGACTGGGCGAGGCTATCAGCGCATTATCAGGCAGGAGGTAATATTATGACATCTGATGATACTGGAAAGGTGGTTGATTACAGTAAATATATTCAGATGGCAAAGGCACTCGGGATGGAAGATGCCATCCTGATAGGGCCTGATGACATATTCTTTGATATCAGGGCAGTGCTTAAATGCAGGTGGGGGTGCGAGGATTTTCACAAACAGACTATAAAGTGCGGTTCCCGGAACACCTCATTTGAAGATGGTATGCGCATGATTGAATCCTATAAAAATATACTTTTACTCCATGCCCATGACGGGACGGATCTGAGCAGGGCAATCCTTGAAATAGAAAGGGCCGCCTTTCTGGATGGTCATTATTTTGCCTTTGGGATCAGGTATTGCAAGCTGTGTAAAAAATGCATGGTTGATGAGGGAAAGGAGTGCCCCACTCCTCAAAAGATAAGACCGTGTGATGAGAGCCTCGGTATTGATATGTATAAAACGGCCAGAAACAAGGGGCTGCCATGTAATGTACTTAAGGATAAAAATGATGTGCAGAACAGGTATGGATTTGTGCTTATTGATTGAGTAAGACCGTTACTATGACATGTACATAAAAACGTAGGGGCGAATAATTATTCGCCCCTACAATTATAAAAATCCACAAAATTAAAATGTATCTGTTAATCCAAAATGTCTGATTAAAGCATATTCTCCGTCCTGCTGATCAGGTCTTCCTGATTGTCATGCCCCAACTCCACAAAATAGGCTGAATAACCTGCAATTCGTACAACAAGGTCACGGTACTTCTGCGGGTCCATCTGTGCCTCGCGCATGGTATCGCTCCCCACAATATTATACTGTATCTCTGCCCCGCCCATATTAAAATATGTCTGAGACATCATGCGGAGTTTGGAGAGCCCCTCCTCGTTGCTTACAGCAGTGGGGTGTATCTTGAGGTTTACACATACACCATCCATGAACTTGCTGTGGTCATAGCATAGCTCGCTCAGGCATACTGCAGTAGGCCCTTTTTTATCCCTGCCCTGGACAGGTGATGCAGCATCTGCAATAGGTTCCCCTGTCTTTCTGCCATCAGGTGTTGCCCATGTGGTATATCCCTGGCCCACATGGTCCGCAGCACTGTAGAGCCCAGATTTATACACCTTTGCCCGTTCACTGGAACACTGCTGACATACATCATAATATGTATCTATAACCCATTTCATCATCTCATCTGTGCTAGGGTCAGCATTACCGAAATGGGGCGCCTCATGGATTACGCGCTGCCTTAACTCCTCATAACCCTCCCAGTTGGCAAGAACCGCATCAAGCATCTCTTTACCGGTGCAGATCTTTTTGTCAAAGACCATGTACTTTATCGCATTAAGCGAATCGGCAATGGTAGCAAGTCCTGTTGCTGTACCGCCAAAGGAGTTGTATTTGCACCCGCCCCATGTGGCGTCCAGCCCCTTTTCCATGCACCC
>CAZCMD010000138.1:0-13265 GCA_964499695.1 uncultured Desulfatiglans sp. | reverse complement strand
GCATTTTCCATTTTCCCTGCATTTATAGCAGGCAATGCAACCGGAAATGGGTTTATTGCCGATCCAGTATATCTCGGACTCAATGCCTTCATTATTGAGCGCATTTGCTACTTCCGTAAGGGCAGTATTCGTACATCCATTTTTATTCGGACTTCCATTAATTAATAATACTTTCATAATAATCTCCTTTTGTTTTATCTCCATAATACCTGCCTGACCATATGAAGGGCAGCCAGGAAAAGATCAGCGGGTAGAGTTTTTCATGATACCATAACCTGGCGAAATAAAGGCCTATGGTGCTTGCAGGAAGGATATCATGTTTTTCAATCATTTCAACAAGTGCTTCAACACCCTTTAAAAACGATTTTTTAATGGTACCGGTTGAATCATCGAAAAAACCATCCTGAAGAGCAAAGCCTGCTATGGCATCCAGTGCCAGGGCGGTTTCTTCAACTGTGGCAGGCGCATTCTTATCTCCTCCCCATGTACCATTTTCCTTTTGTACCTCAATCAGCCATTTAATACCACTCTTAAGTGATTCCTTCATGGTTAATAGTTCAGCAGATTTCATGCGGGTTAAGTGAGAAAGGACCTTTGCTGTTCCATAAACAGGATTCGCCATCCCGTGAGCATGTTCGTTACCGAACCACAAGGGCACCCATGAACCATCAGGAGCCTGTGCATTGTGGCCTATTATTCTTTCCTTGGTTTGTATAAAATTATCTAGTTTGCTTTCAACGTCATTCCCTACGTGGCGCTGCTGATTATCAGAGATAAATAGCAGCCGACAAGGTAGTGGAAAACCCTGAGTCAGCCTTTGACATTGGTCGCTTCCCAATGACTTTCAGTATGAGGACATCCAATGCTTTTATGTGTTTTACTTACCTTTCACTTGTGTTATTTCTCATCGTCTCATACTCCGTTAAAATCTTTACTTTAGCATCAGTTTACTGTATTAAATTCTGGAGGTATTATCAGCCTCTCATCAATATCCATAAATCAGGAGGGAATCATGCTTTCAATGATCATCATTATAGGTATTATTGTACTTCTCGTTGTAATTATTGGTGCCATGTACAATGGTCTTGTCACAGCTAAAAACCGTTTTAAAAACGCGTTCTCACAGATAGACGTTCAGTTGAAGCGACGGTATGATCTTATTCCCAATCTGGTGGAAACCGCAAAGGGTTATATGAAACATGAACGTGAGACACTTGAAGCTGTTATCGCTGCCAGAAACAGCGCCATGGACGCTAACCGGAAGGCTTCTGCCGATCCGGGCAACCCCGAGGCCATGAAATCCCTTTCTGGTGCTGAATCCATACTGACAGGAACCCTCGGCCGGCTGTTCGCCCTTGCTGAAAGTTATCCCGATCTCAAGGCAAACCAGAATATGCTGCAGGTTCAGGAAGAACTGACATCCACGGAAAATCGCATAGCCTTCGCGCGTCAGGCCTTTAACGACGCTGTTACTTCCTATAATATCACCTGCGAAAAGTTCCCGAATAATATCATCGCAGGCATGTTCAACTTCAAGGCCGCAGAACTCCTTGCAGCTACAGAATCATCCGAAGAGAGAAAAGCACCAAGGGTTTCTTTCTAAGAGAAATATTAAATCATGGATTTTTTTGCAGAACAGTCCAGGTCAAGAGGGAAAACAACACAGCTTGTTATTCTGTTCATAATCGCTGTCGCGGGGATTGTTTTATCTGTGTATACGGTAATCGTGATGGCCCTTGTTTTTTTTAACTTACAGGATACTTCTCATTCAGCACGGGCTTTACACTGGTTCAACGGGGAGCTTTTTCTCGCGGTAAGCATCATAACCGTTCTTGTAATAACGATCGGCAGCATATTCAAAATTATAGCGCTTGGTAAAGGCGGAAGTTATGTGGCCGAAAGCCTGGGCGGCAGGCTGATCAACCGCGGGACCACAAACATTGATGAACGTAAACTGCTTAATGTTGTTGAAGAAATGGCCATTGCCTCCGGAATCCCAGTTCCCCAGGTATATGTGCTTGATAATGAAGAAGGTATCAACGCGTTCGCGGCAGGTTATACAACAAACGACGCGATTGTCGCTGTAACAGGGGGATGCATTACCACGCTGACCCGTGACGAACTTCAGGGCGTTATAGCTCATGAATTCAGCCACATCTTTAACGGAGACATGAGATTCAACATCCGCATCATAGGACTTTTAAGCGGAATATTGATCATCGCCAATATCGGTTACATCATCATGAGGGCAGGCTCCCGCAGCAGGAAAAGCGGCGCACAGGCGGCTATTGCAGGCCTCGGGCTTCTGGTAATAGGTTACGTGGGCGTTTTTGCGGGCAGGATCATACAGGCCGCCATATCCAGGCAGAGGGAATACCTGGCCGATGCGTCCGCTGTCCAGTTTACAAGAAACCCCTTAGGCATAGCCGGCGCCCTGAAAAAAATCGGCGGTTTCGCCCATGGATCAAAGATCAAATCCCCGGCGGCAAGCGAGACATGCCACATGTTCTTTTCAAGCGCCATCAGTTCACTGTTTGCTACCCACCCTCCTCTTACCGAAAGAATCAGGCGCATTGACCCTTCATTCGACGGGAAATCCGAAAAGTCAAAAAGAACTGCTGTTCCTGCCATGGACATGGGAAAGGCCTTTCAATCATTCGATACCGGCAGCATCAATTCGCAGACATCCAGGCTGTCTGTTGATCCTGATGAAATAACAGGCTATGCGGGAAATATTTCGCCACAGAGTGTATCATACAGTTCCGCCCTTCTGGCGACCCTTCCTGATAAAATACAGAATGAACTTCAGGATATATTCGGCGCCTCGACAGTTGTATGCGCCCTTCTTCTTGATGTGAATCACGATGAAAGAGAAAACCAGTTGAACATGCTAGGGCGTGTTGCGCCTGACAAGACAGTAAAACATATCAGAATGACAGCCGGACACATGAAAGGTCTTGATCCGCGCATGAGACTTCCATTACTTGACCTGGCCTTTCCGGCGTTAAGGCAGATGTCCGTGGACCAGTACAAGACATTGCTGAATCATATAAAAATTCTTATTGAAGCAGACAAAAAAATAAGCCTCTATGAGTTCTGCTTCAAGGATGTAATAACACACAGACTGGGCGCGGCCTTTAACGCGTCTTCACAAAAAGTCACATATAAAAACCTTGACGACCTGGTCCCAGATATAATTAACCTTGTATCGGTTCTTGCTTATGCCGGTCAAAATAACAAAGACACTGAAGCTGCCTTTAATGCGGCCATGTACCACCTGCCCGCTAAAATCGTGAGCAGGATTTTGCCTCGTGATCGAATATCCCTTCAGTCACTGCACGAGACACTCAGCCGTCTGGCTCTCGCGTCACCCGGTATTAAAAGAACAGTATTCGACGCCTGCGCCCACTGCGTGCTTTTTGATAAAACTGTGACTGTTGAGGAGGCTGAACTTCTGAGGGCCATTGCATATTCAATGGATATACCGGTTCCCCCGTTTCTTTCAGATAACTGTTGAAGGTTATAGCATTACATCAAACCGAAAGTAGCAAGGCCTTGCATTTAAACATAATAACTGCACAGCGTCTCCCTTTACACGCAAAAGTTGATTTATGCATAGTATGTCTATTATTTGTGGACATACTATGCATAAAACGCGACCGGGAGACAACCTTCCCAAAAAGAAGTTTCTACAATTCAAGCGAACAGGGACAAACTGATAAACTCTTTTCAGTGTTCAATTATTAAAGCAGGCTGCCGTCCTCGCTGAAGCTATGGCTGGACATGTAAGGCTGTTAAAAAAAGCTAAAATTAAATGGATTCCCGTCTTCACAGGGAATGACACGAGGGTGGCTATCAGGGGTAAAAATTAAACTGGATTTCCGCTTTCCAGGGTGTGTCGCAATGTCATTTTTAGGTGATAGAATGGTTTTTCGTAGGGTGGGGTTTTATACCCCACCAGTTTTAAGATGCTGTTTTATTAAATAAAACGCGGGTCGGGAGTAAATCCCGACCCTACTAAAGACTCCTTAACGATATGTATATCTTTACTGATTTAGATATTATGAGACAGCCTATTCGCGGAAAAGACGTGCTGAGTTGGATTCTTCCGCTTGTTCTGCCATCTTGTCATGTCGAAATCCTGGGCAACGATGGTCAGCCGGGGAATGACAGATTGACTCGGATTCTCGTCTTGCCCTATTAAACAGGTTTCCATCCGGGAAATTTTACTGGACAAGCGGGAATACACATATGAAGCTTTTCACTTGACCCCTTGAACCCTTGACCCCTGTCACAATTAAAAACCCATATTTTAAAAAAATCCTTCTCTTTTATTACTATCTGCACGATTTTTATTGAATATTTCCATTACAATTCTTAATTTGTTGTAAGTTTATTCCATAATAGGATATCAAAGGGGTTAGATGGGCTTTTCACGAACGATATTATGGACAATTTTAACAATAATCTTATGCTTTGTTCTGGCATGGGGCATAAGATGGTATCGCCTTGATAAAAAAATAACTGATAAAGAAATCCCCCCAAATATTGCACTGACCCCGGCAAACCCCGGCGGTAACTGGCCCCAGTTTCATTATGACCAGGCCCAGGCCGGTTTTGTTGCGGGTGAACTGCCGGATCAGCTTAATTTAATTTGGCGGTTCAAGGCAGGGAACCAGGTCAAATCTCCTCCTGCTATTGTAAATAACATAGTTTATATCGGCTCTGCGGATAAACATATATATGCCATTGACCTTAAAACCGGGAAGCAGGTCTGGTCGAGGCTCCTTGATGATGAGATTGAGGCATCACCCACGGTTATTGATAATATGGTTTTTATCGGGACCATTGCCGGAACAATTTATACGCTTGATTCGGGAACAGGTGCTGAGCGCTGGAAATTCAGCACAGATGACAAGATCGTAGGCGGTGCAAACTGGTATAAGGATGCTGAGAATCATCTTTGTATCCTTACAGGCAGTTATGATTCAACCTTATACTCTCTTGATGCCCTGACAGGAAAACCATTGTGGCGATATGAAACCGGCAATTACATTAACGGGTCTCCTGCTGTAAATGATAAATACTGTGTGTTTGGGGGATGCGATGCGGTTATACATATTATCAATCTAACCGACGGCAAAAAGGCTGGCGAGATTGATACAGGCGCATATATTGCTGCCTCTGCTGCAATAAGCGGTGGCTTTGTTTTTATCGGTAATTATGAAGGCGAGTTATTAAAGGCGTCCCTCGCCACGCATGAAATAGCCTGGCGTTATAAAATTGAAAAAAGCCCTTTTATCTCTTCCCCTGCTGTTACAGAAGACACAGTTGTAATCGGTGGCGGTGATATGAATATTCACTGTATAGATATAAAAACAGGCATAGCCCGCTGGACATATAAAACCCTGGACGCAGTAAACAGCTCCCCTGTAATAGTGAGTAACAGGGTTCTCGCAGGAAGTGATGACGGCAGGTTATACATGTTAAACATGGCAGACGGTAAAATGATATGGTCATATGAGACCGGCAGATCAATAACCTCTTCCCCTGCTGTGGCTGATGGTATGTTCGTGGTGGGGTGTGATGACGGGATGGTATACTGTTTCAAATGAAGATAATACAGATAACACCGGGGTCAGGGGATAATTTTTACTGCGAGAACTGCCTGAGGGATCAGGCACTTTTAAGGACACTCTTGGCGCAGGGGCACAAGATAATGATGGTGCCCCTTTATCTGCCCATCAGGCTTGATTCATCAGAGATGTCGATAGATGCACCGATATTCTATGGCGGTATCAATGTTTATCTTCAGCAGAAGCTCGGTCTTTTCCGCAAGACCCCCAGGTGGCTGGACAGGCTGTTTGATAGTCGTTCATTGCTGTCAAAGATCTCAAAAAAGGCAGGAATGACCAGTTCAAAGGATCTGGGTGAAACCACCATCTCCATGCTGAAGGGTGAGGATGGTTTTCAGGTAAAGGAACTGGACCGTCTTGTTGATTGGATATCCAGTGATATGGAAATGCCGGATGTGGTTATACTCTCCAATATTTTGCTCGGGGGATTAGCACCAACCCTGAGGGAGCGCTTAAAGGTGCCTGTTGTCTGCCTGCTTCAGGATGAAGAGGCATTTGTAGATGGACTTGGAGAACCATACAGCAGTGAGGCATGGGCGCTCCTGCAGAAATGTTCAAAGGAGATAGACGCGTTCATCTCTGTCAGTAATGCCTATGCAAACCGGATTGCTCCGAGACTGAATCTGCCTGAAGGCGGCCTCCATATCGTTTACATGGGCATAGATATTAAAGAGTATCAGATGGCTGAGAATCTGCCGGCTATACCGACAATAGGCTTTCTTTCACGAATGTGTCCTCAAAGAGGTCTGGATACCCTGGTTGATGCCTTTATACTGCTGAAACAGAAGCCGGAACTTAAAAGCTGCCGGTTACAGGTATCAGGAGGCAAGAACCAGGCTGATGAACCCTTTATAAGAGATATAAAACGGAAACTGGAGAGGGCAGGCATTGCCGGGGATGTTCAATTTATACCGGAGTTTTTAGGTGAAGGGCGCAGGCAATGGTTAACGAGCCTTTCTGTAATGTGTGTGCCTGAAAGGGAGGAGGCTGCATATGGTCTTTTTGCGCTGGAGGCCCAGGCCTCAGGGGTGCCTGTTGTTGTCCCAAAGATAGGTATATTCCCGGAAATGGTGGAGTTAACAGGAGGCGGGGTTCTGGTTGAAGTTAATTCACCTGAAAAATTTGCATCAGCCCTTATGCTTCTTCTCATAAACCCGGAAAACGCATTCAGTCTCGGGCAAAAGGGGAGAAAGGGTATAGAGGAGCATTTTGATATTGAAAAGACCTCAGCAGGCCTGATCCATATTCTTGAAGGGGTTGTTTGGGGTGCGAGAAGCGCATAGCGCATAGCGCATAGAGCTAAGAGGAAAGAGTTGCCATGCGCTATGCCCTTTGCGCTATGCATGTTTTTTTATGAGGATAATCCATGCTGGAATTAATTGACATAACAAAAGGCTACGGCAGCCCTGATTTACCCGGATATGTACCGGTATTAAACTCCCTCAACCTTAAACTTCAAGTAGGGGAATCTATTTCCGTGCTTGGGCCATCCGGGTGCGGGAAGAGCACACTCCTTAACATAATCGGGGCGCTGGATAAACCTTCACATGGCCAGGTGATTTTTATGGGGCAGGATCTTGTCGCCTTGGATGAACCGGCGCTCGCCCGTATCCGTAATCAGGAGATAGGCTTTGTATTCCAGATGCATCACCTCCTGCCACACTGTACTGTGCTTGAAAATGTGCTTATCCCCACACTCGCATTCCCTGACAAGGCCAGGAGCAGTGCACATAAAGAGAGGGCTGAAGGTCTTATAGAAAGGATGGGGATTATAGAGTGTATGAATCGCCGCCCTGGCGAGCTTTCAGGGGGGCAGCGACAGAGGGCCGCAGTGGCAAGGGCGTTAATCAATTCTCCAAAACTGCTCCTTGCTGATGAACCGACCGGGTCACTTGATCATGATACAGCCGTGAGTGTGATGAATCTTTTGATTGATCTTAATCGAACAGAGGATATCACCCTTGTTGTTGTGACGCATGCTGTTGATCTGGCCCGCAGGTTCGGTAAGGTTTACACTATAAATAATGGGCGTCTCACAGATGGCGAATAATGTTGTTCAGGGGATTCCAGCCGGGGCAGGCAGGATGACGATTCTTAAGCTTACCATAAGGAGCCTTTTATTTTATTTTCGGATGAATATCGCTGTTATCCTTGCAGCAGCTATTACCACAGCCACTCTTACCGGTGCGCTGCTTGTGGGCGACTCTGTAAAGGCGACACTAAAGTATGCCTTTGATGCCAGGCTTGGCAGGGTTGGTTATGCTGTTTCGCCAGGTGACAGGTTTTTTACAGAGGGGTTGAGCAGCCGGCTTAAAAAACACGGGATTGAAACCGCCCCTGTTTTAACTCTTCCAGGGATGGTAACACGCGGAGACGGGGGTGTGCGTGTAAACAATATCAATGTCCTGGGTGTTGATGACCGGTTTTTCAATATGTCAAAATCCGGTAAAGCGCCTGTGCCCCTTAATGACGGGGAGGCATTGATAAATACAGCCCTTGCAAGACGCCTTGTATCAGGAACAGAGATGGATAATGAGGTGGTACTGCGTTTTGACAACCCCTCCCTGATATCACGCAATATTGTACTCGCCCCATTCAAGGAGAGTACTGTTTCAGCGCGTCTTCCTGTTACAGGTACAGTGGATGATGCCCATTTCGGACGGTTCAGCCTGGAATCGAATCAGGCAGAACCATTAAACCTGTATGTGCCCATTACATGGCTTCAGAAACAGATCAGACGCGAAGGGGCTGCAAACCTGCTTCTTATCGCAAATAATCCCGCAGGATATGATGCAGATAAAATAGATAAGGCCATTTCAAATGAATGGCGTCTTTCCGATACAGGTGCAGAGTTAAGGGTAAAGGGAGAAAGGGATATTGAGCTTGTGAGCCCCAGGGTCTTTATTGACACCGCTATTTCTGATGCAGCGCTTGAGTCTCAACCTGCTGCTATCCCCATCCTTACATATTTTGTAAATAGACTTGTATCAGGCGTCAGCTTTACCCCGTATTCCATGGTTACAGCAGCAGAGCGAAAAGGGGATTTTAAAAAGATATTTCCTGAAGAGATGAAGGATGATGAGATTGTAATCAATGAGTGGCTTGCTGATGATCTTGAGGTAAAGGTTGGCGATCTCCTTACTCTTAAATATTATAAGCCTGATGGCTTTCAGCGGCTTGAAGAGGGGGAGAGGAGGTTCAGGATATGCTGTATCATCCCGATTGAAGGGCCTGCTGCAGACAGCTCCCTTACACCCGATCTACCGGGGCTCTCTGATGCGGCAAATTGCAGCGAATGGGATCCCTCACTACCGATTGATCTTGATCTTATCAGGGATAAGGATGAAACATACTGGGATGCCTACAGGGGGACACCAAAGGCCTTTGTTACCCTTGCTGCCGGAAAGGCGATGTGGGCCAACTCATATGGCACCTTTACCGGGATTCGCTTTCAGGAAGGTCTGTCTGATATAAAGGCTCTTGAAGATAATATCCTTGGGCTGATGAATCCTGCGGACACAGGGTTATCTGTAATACCGGTTTATGAAGAAGGATTAAAGGCAAAGGGCGGAGGGACTGACTTTGGAGAGCTATTCCTGGGGTTGAGCATGTTTCTGATAATCTCAGGCATCATACTGACATGGCTTCTTTTCAGTTTCAGCATTGAAGGCAGGAAAGAACAGACAGGCATGCTTCTTGCGACAGGCTTTCCAGTAAATCGATTAAGGGTACTTTACCTTACAGAAGGCCTGTTCATTGCGTTGACCGGTTCTATCCTGGGGATACTGTTAAGCCTTATATACACAAGACTGCTTATTTACGGGCTTTCAACGGCGTGGCAGGGCGCAGTGGCAGGCATGACTGTCCGGTACTCGGCATCCTATGGTTCCATATGTACTGGCTTTTTTGCCGGTGTGGTTATTGCCATTGTTTCAATGACATGGACACTGAATCGGCAGATGAAGTCAAGCGCACACAGCCTTTTAACAGGAAATGAGATACCCTTTAAAAATAAAGGGACCATCGCAAAACCTGGTATAACAGGGTGGATATTCCCTGCCATTTTTCTCCTTGGGGCCGTAATAATGATTATCATGGGGTTATCAGGAGGAAGTGGTGCTGAAACAGGCTCCTTCTTTGGTGCAGGCGCGCTGATGCTCTTATCAATCATATTAATAATCAGAACAACATTTGCTTTGAATGATGGAAAGCAGTTCAGTAAATTAATTTCCTTAAATTCTCTGGCACTAAGAAACAATACCCGCAAAAGGGGGAGAAGCCTTGCTGTTATTATTATGCTGGCGTGCGGGGTATTCATGATTGTTGCAGTGAGTGCTAACCGTAAAAACCCTGATGCGGGCGCAGAAAGCGCTTCATCCGGCACAGGAGGTTTCAGCCTTTACGGGGAGTCTTCCGTACCGGTAGTCCATGACCTGAATTCATATTCAGGACAGGCACAATGGGGGATTGATTCATCTCTGCTTAAAGATACAGATATATTAAGCCTCAGGGTGCTTGAGGGTGATGATGCAAGCTGCCTTAACCTTAACCGTACCAGTGCCCCACGGATACTTGGCGTTACAGTAGATGCCCTGGCATCAAGGAGAGCCTTTTCATTTCAGGCACTTGATATCAAGGAGTATAAGGAGAGACCCTGGGAAATACTAAAGCACAATTATGGCGATAAAATCATACCGGCAGTGGGGGATTATCCGACTGTATACTGGGGACTTGGTAAAAAAACAGGCGATACGCTTTTGTATAGAAACAGCAAGGGGGAAGAGATAAAGGTTAGAATTGCAGGGATGATAAAAAGTTCTATACTTCAGGGTAGTCTTGTAATATCACAGGAGGCAATTGCAAAATACTTTCCAGAGGTTGAAGGCTACAGGGCATGGCTGATAGATACACCTTTTAACATGAAATATAAGGTACTGGAACATCTCACAAAGAGGATGGCAGATGCAGGTCTGTCTGTCGAAACAGGCGTTGAGCGCCTTAACCTGTTTAACCGGATGGAGAATACCTATCTGAATATCTTTATTATCCTGGGTGGCCTTGGTCTGTGCCTGGGCTGTATTGGCATAGGCCTTATTGTTGCAAGAAATCTCCTGGAACGGCAGGGTGAACTTGCCATGATGAGGGCGGTGGGTTTTAGTAAAAAAGGTATTGTGAGGATGGTCATTTATGAGCATATATATCTGCTGGGTGCTGGTTTTATAACAGGGTTTATTTGTGCTGTAATTTCTGTTATACCGGCAATAAGAATGGCATCAGGAGAGCTTCCCATTGGCCTGATAATGATTGTGACCATACTGACAGGGATAAGCGGTGTTATCTGGGTGCTGGTATCAACGCTAATTGCGATGAAGGGGGAGATATTGACCCCGTTAAGGAATGAATAAAAAAATTTTCACCACAGAGACACAGAGTACACAGAGAAAGGCTCTTTATAATAGTTGCTGGTATTATTAGATTGAAATAAATAAGCTCTGTAACCTCTGTACCTCTGTGTTGAAATATCAGTAGAAACACAGAGTACACAGAGAAATACTGTTTGTAGTAATTGCTGGTATTATTAGATTGAAATAAATTAACTCTGTGACCTCTGTACCTCTGTGTTGAAATATCAGTAGAGACGCAGAGTACACAGAGAAATGCTTTTTGTAATAATTGTTGGGATTAAAAGATAAAAATAAATTAACTCTGTGACCTCTGTGCCTCTGTGGTGGGTAAACAGTATTACTATTGTGTAAAATGGAATTAGAATGAAGCAGATACCTAAAATTACAGGTCTCTTACCGGTTTTTCTCATTTTAGCTGGCGGACTCTCTCTGCTTTCTTTACTGCTTCTTCAGGGAAGAGGTGCCAGTGTATCGCTTCGTCTTCCCATTATAGAGAACACGGTAGCCTCATCAGATGATAATGCCCCCTTTACCGGGGAGCTGACAACATCCGATGGCGTTCCATCTCAAATTCAGGGTTCATGGCCTGGATTCAGGGGTGTGAATCTTGATGCAGTCGTATCGGAAAAAGCTACAGGGGCATTTAACCTTGACTGGGAGAAAAACAAACCGCGAACACTCTGGGAAGTAAAACTTGGTGAGGGTTATGCCGGGGCTGCTGTGGCCAACGGACGTGTCTATATGTTAGATTATGACCAGGAAAAGGAGGGCGATGTTATCCGCTGCCTTTCCCTTGATGATGGTAAAGAGATATGGCGTTATTTTTACAGGGTAAAGATAAAGCGTAACCATGGAATGAGCCGCACTGTTCCGGTTGTTGCAGGCGGCCTTGTTATAACACTGGGGCCAAAGTGCCATGTTGTGTGCCTTGATGCTGTTACAGGGGAGTTGCGCTGGATGCGCAACCTTGTAAAGGAAGATGGCGCTGAGGTGCCTGCATGGTATGCAGGCCAGTGCCCGCTCATTGATGGCGACAGGCTTATCTTAGGTGTTGGCGGTAAGGATGCACTTATCATGGCCATGGATTACAGGACAGGGGATGTGATCTGGAAGACCCCGAATCCAAAAGGCTTTAAAATGACCCATTCTTCTATTATTCCCATGGAGCTGAAGAATGAGAAATCATATGTATATTGTGCAAGCGGAGGTGTTGTGGGTGTCTCATCCATTGATGGAAGGCTCCTGTGGCAGTATCCTGACTGGCGTATCAATATCGCAAACGTCCCCACTCCATTAATCATTGACAGGGAGCGTATATTCCTGTGCGGAGGATATAACTCTGGCGCAATGATGCTCAAGGTAAAGGATGTAAATAATGCTTTTTTCCCTGAATCTTTATATAAACTTGATACAAAGGTCTTCGGCTCGGATCAGCAGACCCCCATATTTTATAAGGGATATATCTACGGGGTAAGACCGGATGAACAGCTTATCTGCATGGGCCCTGACGGAAAAATAAAGTGGACCAGCACATCAGCCAATAAATTCGGGCTCGGGCCTTACACCATAATCAACAATATGATATATGCCATGGATGATGAAGGTCATCTTACAGTGTTAAAGGCCTCACCTGATGCCTATGAACCGTTGACCAGTGCAAAGGTGCTTGACGGCCATGAATCATGGGGGCCAATGGCCTTTGTTTCAGGCAGGCTCATAGTTCGGGATCTTACGACCATGAGATGCCTGGATATTATGAAAGGGGATTGATCATGGATAAAGATAATAATAAAACCCGCAGGGAATTTTTAGAGGATGTCCTTGTTAAAGGCACTGTGGCTGCAGGTCTTGTCTGTATCGGGTTATCCCCTGAATCAGCAGGGTCAAACAGAGCCAAAAATGATCTCTTTACCATTCCTGACATAGATCCAGAGATGATCCTCTATAATGAGATCAATAACCCTGTATCAACAGGCCTTAAGGAATCGCGGTTTATAACAGCGGATTCAGATGGACTCCTGTATATTGCCGGAGATATGAAAATACTAATCATGGATTCCATTGGTAAATCCATGCAAACAATTGATCTCTCCTTTTCTCCCCTATGTATGGCCTCAACGGATAAACGTTTTTATATCGGGATAAAAGACCGTGTAGTGATCACAGATAAAAAGGGTAAAACAGAAGACACATGGAAAAGCCTTGGTGAAAATGCATGGATAAC
>CAZCMD010000137.1:0-13383 GCA_964499695.1 uncultured Desulfatiglans sp. | reverse complement strand
ACAGGAGTACCTGATATGAAAAAGGAAAAGATACTTGTTGTGGATGATGAAGAGGATATCCTTGAACTTGTAAGTTATAACCTTACAAGGGATGGGTACAATGTTATCTGTGCCTCCACCGGTGAAGAGGGATTGAACGCTGCAAAATCAAAGCTCCCTGACCTTGTTATACTTGACCTTATGCTTCCGGGCATAGATGGGCTTGATGTTGCAAGGGGCCTTAAAAACGATAAAAACACAAAAGATATACCAATAGTAATGCTCAGCGCAAAGGGCGAAGAGGCCGATATTGTTACCGGCCTTGAACTCGGTGCAGATGATTACATACCAAAGCCCTTCAGCCCCAGGATACTCTCTGCAAGGATAAGGGCTGTTCTCCGAAGAAGGTCTAAACCGGCAGGCGCGGAAAAGGAGATTTTAGAGATCCACAATATAAAGATCCATACCGGAAGACATGAAGTTATGGTGGATGACGAACCTGTCCAGCTTACCTTTACAGAATTCGGCATACTTGAATTTCTAATAAAGAGGCCGGGGTGGGTCTTTACCCGCACACAGATAGTGGATGCGGTAAAGGGTGATGACTACTTTGTTACAGATAGGTCAGTTGATGTGCAGATAGTGGGCTTAAGAAAAAAACTCGGCCCTGCCGGAAAACATATAGAGACTGTACGCGGAGTGGGCTACAGGTTCAAGGAGTAACAGGTGGCGCGAAAAAGAAGACTGATCTGGGTGCTTTACCCTTCTTATCTCTTCATCATACTTTTATCCATTATTACAGTTATATGGTATGCCTCTGTATCCGAAAAAAGAATATTTCTGAAGCAGGTAGAAACAGATCTTGAAACACGGGCAAGGTTTATTCAGGTAATGATAAAAACCCCTGAGGATTATTCGGATCAGGCCCGTGTTGACAGGCTTTGCAAGGAGATAGGTAAGTCAACCTTAACGAGGATAACCATTATTCTGCCCTCAGGAAAGGTTATAGGCGATTCAGAGGGCGATCCAAATGAACTGGACAACCATAAAGACAGGCTTGAATTCATTGGTGCTATCAGGGAGAGGAAGGGTATTTCAACCCGCTACAGTCTTACACTCAAGAAAAATTTTATGTATGTGGGCATACCGGCTTATTTTGATAATAAGCTTCATGCTGTAATCCGCACATCCATACCTGTTGATAAGGTCGATGAGGCTGTCAGCGCAATACAACAAAAGATAGTCTTTACAGGATTATTAATTGCCATTTTTGCAGCCCTGGTATGCCTGTTTATTTCCCGGAGGATAAGCAGGCCAATAGAAGAACTCAGAAAAAATGCCGAGGGTATTGCAAAGGGTGAATTCAGGTTCAATCAGCCAAAGTCCGGTATATATGAGATAGGAAACCTCCATAATGCCATGAAGGAGATGGTAAAAGAACTTGAAGAGAGGATCTCAACCATAACCAGGCAGAGGAATGAGATAGAGGTGATCCTTTCAAGCATGGAAGAGGGTATTATAGCAGTTGATAAAGATGAAAGGATTATCAGCCTTAACAGGGCAGCAGAAAGAATTTTCGGGGTTAAAAGCAGGGAAGCACAGGGTAAGAGCATCCAGGAGGCCATACGAAACAGGACCTTTCACGATTTCATATCAGATGTGATTAAGGGAAATGAACCGGTTGAAAAGGAGATCACCCTGTACCCCGGCGAGGAGAAATTTATAAACGGCCATGGCACAAGGCTGGTTGACACTAATGGAAAGGAGATAGGCGCCCTCATAGTATTAAATGATGTTACCAGGCTCAAGAGGCTTGAGAACATAAGGCGGGACTTTGTTGCAAATGTCTCCCACGAGATAAAGACACCTGTCACAGCCATTAAAGGCTTTGTAGAGACCCTTAAGGATGTCGGGGTAGATTCGGAAGAGGAGAGGGAGAGGTTTCTTTCTATCATCTCCAAACATGTGAACAGGCTTGAGGCCATTATTGATGACCTACTTCAGCTCTCAAGGCTTGAAAAGGAGACAGAATCAGGGGATGAGATACTGCTTGAGAAGGCTAATGTTTTTAATATTATTGAGACAGCCATACAGGTGTGCTCTCCGGTTGCAGAGGCAAAGCAAATAAAGATCAATATCACATGCGAAAAGGAGCTTACCGCAAAGGTCAATGCACCCCTTCTTGAACAGGCAGTGGTCAACCTTCTTGATAATGCTGTAAAGTACAGTGAAAATAATACGAAGGTGCATGTAAAGGCATATGCAAAAGATGAGATGCTCTATATTGAGGTCTCTGATGAGGGAAGGGGCATAGAAAAAGAACATCTGCCAAGGCTTTTTGAGAGGTTCTACCGCGTGGACAAGGCGAGGAGCCGCCAGCAGGGAGGCACGGGCCTGGGCCTTGCCATTGTAAAACATATCACACAGGCACACAGAGGTTCTGTAAGCGTTGAGAGTGCCCCTGGTAAGGGCTCTACATTTACAATAAGGCTTCCAAAGGTTTTTAATAAATAATAACCATGCGCCTGCTGTTTCAGGCCAAAATCTAATACAATCAAAATACCATATTAATCATTTTCTAACATTATAAGCCTATATTGTCCTCATAACCAAATGAATGCATAAGGAGAAAAGAATGGATAACAAAAGGGCAATACATAAACTATCAACAGTTCTGGATCTGTTTAATCACAATGCGGCAGGGCTTAAAGGGAGACATACAGTAAGAATAAGGTTTGATTATGATGGGCTTAATAACAGCCATGAATATACTGTGCTTAACCGGGAGATACCCAAGGAATCGGCTGACAGTATAATAATGTGGCTTAACAAGAATGTTAAGTCTGAGGATATCATACATGGTCTGAAAGCAAACATCCTTGATGCCGGCAATTATAATTAATCTCATACATTCCTAACGCTCTGCTAATTTTCAATTAACAAACAGTTCATATCCTTACATTGAAATTATAATTTCAAACAAGGAGGTGAACCTTTTATAAAACATAATCCAGGGCTAACCAAACCCTAACATAACACTAACAATGTTATGAAAAAATTATTTATCATTTTAAGGAGAATAAGATGGGATTAAAAAAATACACAGTAGTTGTTCTTATATGCGCTATATTCTTTTATGCCAGTTTCGCTATGGCAGGTAATATTGTAATAAAGGGGTCTACGACAGTTCTGCCTATCGCACAGAAGGTTGCAGAGGCGTACATGAAACAGAACCCTGATGTAAAGATAACCATATCAGGCGGCGGATCAGGAAATGGGATAAAGGCCATTATAGATGGCTCCACAGATATCGCAGACAGTTCAAGGTTTATAAAGGGTGATGAAGTCAAGCAGGCAGTAGAAAAAGGGGTGTACCCTGTCCCCTTTGCCATTGCCTATGATTGTATAATCCCGATTGTTAACCCGGCGAACAAGATAGAAAATCTTACTATTGATCAGCTCAGGGCTATCTACAAGGGAGAGGTAATAAACTGGAAAGCGGTCGGCGGTGCTGATGGCAAGATAGTGGTTATTTCACGTGACACCTCTTCAGGCACATATGAGGTATGGGAAGAGAAGATAATGAATAAAGAGAGGATCTTTCCCGGGGCACTTATGCAGGCATCAAACGGCGCAATAGTACAGGCAGTCTCAAACAATAAGAATGCCATAGGGTATGTGGGCATAGGTTATATCAATGATACAATAAAACCCCTTATGGTAAACAGCATTAAAGGTACCCCTGAAACAACACTTGATGGAACATTCCCTGTAAGCAGGGCATTATACATGTTTACAAACGGCTGGCCCAAAGGGGATATCCTTAATTTTATCAATTTTGTTATCAACCCGGAAAAAGGGCAGAAGTATGTTAAAGAGGCGGGGTTTGTGCCTCTTTTTTAGTCAAATATTAACTGGGGCCGGTGTCTAAGGCCAATATTGTTGAATTAAGGTTTATCTGAAGTCCCTCTCCCTGGATGGGAGAGGTCGGGAGAGGGTGGAAAAGATAGGTAGTAAAATTAGCTCTGTTTATTCATCAGGGTTACCCCCTCCCCCAGCCCCTCCCACAAAGTGGAGGGGAGGTTTAAGAATTCCTTAAGTCAACAGTATTGGCGTAAAAGGCCCCCTTAACACAAAAAAATATGAAGCATAAATATCACAGAGGGGAAAGCAGGAGAAAAAGAGAGAAGATAGTACGCTCTGTTTTTTTCATTGTTGCAATGGCCTCTATATTTACCCTTGCACTGATAGTAGCCTTTCTGTTCATGGAAGGGTTGCCAATATTCAGCAAGGTTTCAGTAAAGGCATTTATCTTTGGGAAATACTGGTATCCCACATCTGATCCTGCGGATTTTGGTATTTTTCCTCTCATTATCGCATCACTCTCAGTAACAATCATTTCTTCGGTGATATCGATACCCCTTGGGATTGCCTCTGCCCTTTTTCTTGCAGAGATAGCCTCTAAGAGGGCGCGTGAGATCTTTAAACCTGTAGTAGAGCTACTTGCTGCCCTGCCATCTGTTGTTATAGGCTTTTTCGGTATGGTTGTTGTTGCCCCTTTTTTACAGAACACCTTTGATATACCGGTAGGTCTGAACCTCTTTAATGCCTCCATGATGCTCGCCTTTATGTCTGTACCAACAATTTGCAGCATTAGCGAGGATGCCATTTTCGGTGTTCCAAAGGAGCTTAAAGAGGCCTCCCTTGCACTTGGCGCTACCCACTGGGAGACAATCTGGCGGGTTATTATGCCTGCATCAATCTCAGGGGTCTCAACTGCTGTAATATTAGGCATGTCAAGGGCAATAGGTGAAACCATGGTTGTTCTGATGGTGGCTGGAGGGGCAGCGATGATTCCATCGTCCATATTTGATCCTGTAAGGCCTTTGCCCGCAAGTATTGCAGCAGAGATGGCTGAGGCGCCATTCAGGGGAGACCACTATTATGCCCTGTTTGCAACCGGGATTGTCCTGTTTTTATTTACCATGTTATTTAATATGATAGCTGAATATATATCAAACAGATACAGGCAGGTTGGGGCTGCGACGCTATAAGAAAGGGCGCAAGGCGCAGGGCGTAAGGAAAAAACAAAAGAATACTGCGAAAAAGAAAATTGGTTAACGAGATGAAGAATATCAGAAAAATAAAGAAGAGCAGGAAGATAATACAGGGGATATTTTTCTGGCTGTTTAAGGTTGCTACGGCCATAAACGGCATAGCCCTTCTTGTTGTTATATCATTTCTTGTCATGAACGGATGGCGGGCAATAAACTGGACCTTTCTCACACAGATGCCATATGACTCCATGACAAAGGGTGGAATTCTCCCATGTATTATAGGGACACTCGTGTTAAGCCTGGGCGCAATACTCATCGCTCTTCCCATAGGTGTCTCTTCGGCCATTTATCTCAATGAATATGCAAAACATGGTAAACTGGTACGCATAATAAAACTAGGTATAAATAATCTGGCAGGCGTGCCCTCTGTTGTATTCGGTCTTTTTGGCCTTGCCTTGTTTGTTGTGTGGCTTGGCTTCGGCGTGAGTATCCTCTCAGGTGCACTCACCCTTGCAGCCATGACGCTCCCGGTTATTATAGGGGCCTCAGAAGAGGCATTAAGGAATGTCCCCAACACTTACAGGGAGGCATCCCTTGGGCTTGGCGCTACAAAATGGCAGACAATATACAGGGTTGTTTTACCCTCTGCCCTGCCGGGCATCCTTACCGGGGCTATACTTGGTATCAGCAGGGTGGCAGGTGAAACCGCCCCGATCATGTTCACTGCGGCTGTCTTTTCTACGCCCACATTACCAACCTCCATTTTTGATGAAGTAATGGCGCTCCCTTATCATATTTACGCGCTGGCAACCGAAGGAACAGAGATAGAGGCAACCAGGCATCTACAATACGGGACAGCCCTTGTACTTATTTGCCTGGTGCTGGGGTTGAACCTCATAGCCATTATTTACAGGACAAGACTCAGGCGAAGACTATAATAAAAGAGACAGGAATCAGAGATAAGGCGGAAAAGTTAATAATGGATAGACAAATAAAGATGATGACTCAGGAACTGAATTTTTTCTATGGCAGCGTCAAGGCTCTCCACGGGATCAATCTTGAGTTTTATGAAAAAAGGGTCACAGCATTGATCGGGCCTTCAGGATGCGGCAAGAGTACCCTTTTAAGATGCCTTAACCGGATGAATGACCTTATACCCATAAGCAGGGTAGAAGGACAGGTGCTGCTTGATCATGAAAATATCTATGAAAAGAATGTGGATGTCGTATCGTTAAGAAGCAGGGTCGGCATGGTGTTCCAGAAACCAAACCCATTTCCAAAAAGCATATTTGAGAATGTGGCATATGGTCTCAGGGTGAACGGCATAAAGGATAGAGGGGAGATAGAAGAGAGGGTGGAAAAGAGCCTGAAGAGCGCAGCGTTATGGGAAGAGGTAAAAGAGAGGCTTAATGAATCTGCCCTGGGTTTATCAGGTGGGCAGCAGCAGAGGCTCTGTATTGCCCGTGCAATGGCCATTGAACCTGAGGTGCTACTCATGGATGAACCTGCCTCTGCCCTTGATCCGATTGCCACACAAAAAATCGAGGAGCTTATAAACGAGCTTAAAGAGACATACACGATAATAATAGTAACCCATAATATGCAGCAGGCAGCAAGGGTCTCAGACATAACAGCCTTTTTTTATATGGGTAAACTGATTGAGGTAGATGAGACAGATAGCCTGTTTACAAGGCCAAAACTAAAACAGACATCAGACTATATTACAGGAAGATTCGGGTAAACTGTCTGGAAAGACATGTGAGATAAAAATATTTTTATTTAAAGAGGAGAAACAAATGCCTCCACGGTTACAGATAGAGATTGAGAAAATAAAAAAACAGATACTCTCTCTTGGCGCAATGGTTGAAGAGCAGCTTAACAGGGCAATCAAGGCAGTTGAAATAAAAAACCTTGATATTGCAAAAGGCATAATAGAGTCAGACAGGCGGGTTGATGAAATCGAGGTGGAGATTGAAGAGGAGTGCCTTAAGATTCTGGCGCTGCATCAGCCTGTAGCTGTGGATCTGAGGTTCATAATTGCTGTTATAAAGATAAACAATGACCTTGAACGCATAGGCGATGAGGCGGTAAATATTGCTGAAAGGGTGATATATCTTGGCACAAGGACACCCCTTAGTGTTACATTTGATTACAGTGAGATGTCAGTTAAAACAATTAAAATGGTGAAGGACAGCCTTGATGCGCTTGTAAACCTTGATCTGGAGCTGGCCTTAAAACTGCGTGATGATGATAATGCAATTGATGACCTGAACAGGGGCTTTTTTCAAAAGGTAAGTAACAGCCTGCCTGACAACCCTGAAAATGCAGGTTCGCTTATACAGCTTTTCCTCATATCACGCCATCTTGAAAGGATAGCGGATCATGCTACCAATATTGCTGAAGAGGTGATATATCTTATCGAGGGGGTAATTCACCGGCATAGAAGGGAATATAAATAGGTGTTTAAAAATATAGTTAATAGCAAATTCTACTCAAATGAAAAATCAAACAGGATTTGCCTTTTTGCAGACCTCAGAGACTCAACCAATATAATGCTGAATTTTGAAAAAGAGGTATATCGTGAGGCTGACAACAGCCGGGATGGTGCATTCACATATGAGAAATTTATAACAGAGGTCCATGAAGCAGCCTATAATGAGCTGTATCTGTCACATGAAAATACCTTTGCCGAGATATACGGAGATGGCATCATGGCGGTATTCCCGGAGGACAATGGCAAATACATTCTGGAAAATATCTATCGCCTTACAACCGGTATGAGAAGATACAATGAGTCATTTAAGGGCGATATCATGCACCCCAAAATAGACATGGGTTGCGGCATTACCATAGGCAGGGTTTCATTTACATACTATGCCTTTGATAACAAATACCATGCGCTTGGATATGCTATCCATGAAGCAGCGCGGATAGAGAGCTTATCAAAACGTTATGATGCCAGGGTGCTTATTTCTAAGCAGTTTTTAGATTATATAAGGTATTATGTGGAGACGGATGCAAGGTTTTCTTTCCGCTTTATAGACAGCCTTGTTTTATATGGTTTTAAGGAATCTGTAACACTATATGAACTTTTACTTGATAACGACCCGAGGTTTGAGATCAAGAAACAGTCTATATCTCTGTATAATAAGGCTTATGACATGTATTGTAACCAGGACTGGAAAGGGGCAAAGGAAATCTTTCTGGAAATCTACCGGGAATATGGTCTTGGTACAGGTTCCATAATGGCCAACAGGTGTGAAAGGCTTGCCAGAAATGAACCATTAGGTTACTGGAATGGGATATGGGATCCATCAAAAAAATGATAGTCTTTGACAAATAAAATACATATAATACACGGCTATGTTAAGGGTATTAAAGGTAGAGTTACCCCTCCTTCTAACTCTACCTTATAATAGGACAGAACCTAGCCTTAGTCCATCAATTCTGTCTCAATATAACTCAATGCGTGATCAAGCATATTGTCTCTCCCATCGAGCAGGTCATTTGGATCAGGAAAAACCTCAATATCCGGGGAGATTCCTGTTTTTTCAAACTCTTCTCCTGTTGCAGAAAAGAGCCGTTGAGTAGAAAGAGTAACCATCCACCCGTTGGGAAGTGTCCTGGGAATACCTTCTGAAAAGATGCCGAAGGTTGTTTCACCCAATAATGTTACATTTGGAAGTCCCTTCAATAGCATAGCCTGAGCATCGCCTGCACTGACAGTGTTGTTGCTTGTAAGGACTATAACAGGTTTATTTCTGAATCCGACACCCGCAGGTTCAATATATTCCTTAACAGGAGCATCGAAATCATTATATCCCTCTCCAAATCTGGTCTGATATGTATAGGCAAGTTGCCTTTCGGAAATCAATCTGTTAGTGAATTCCGTTACAAGGTCTCCTGACCCGCCCATATTAAACCGCAGGTCGATGATCAGTGCATCCATACCTTCCAATTCATTAAATAGATTATCCATTAAAGCTGGAAAGGTTTCCATATCCTTTGTATAGCTGCAAAGCAGGGACAATATGGAAAAATCGTCCGGGCCCTGAAAATCTTGAGCATAGCTGTCATAGGCTAAGATATTAATGTAGCCGATCCGGTTGTCTATCATCCCATAAAACATGCTGCCATTACCCAAGATATGCTCATCCATTGAAAATGAATCAAGATATGAGGTGATAACCCTAAAATATGTATCTATATTCTCCATCATCCAGTATGACGATGATGTTTCAAGAGGCCTTGATGATATCAGTCTATGTCCTTCAAAATCCAGCAGCTCGGTATGACCGTCATTTAGAGGGGATATCATTTCGCTGAAAATTTCCCAGAGTTCTTCATCTGTTGTCTCTGGGGAGATTCTTGCCCGGTTTTCCATGTAGATATCGTGCCAATCGATATCTGAAAGGTCAAAAAGGGAGTAATTTTCATCAAATATTGACCAGAACACCTCAAAATTTGAAATGGGATCATCTGTAAAGTCGGTTATATCCCTTTGAGGAAGTCTATCGATCCTGTTGGACATGGATGTTATATAATCCAGAGAGGCCACTTTATAACCTTCATAATATATTGTGTTATCGATTATTGTGCCTTTTGCAACTGAAAAAAGACTTTTATCTGTAACTTCATACATCGTATATTCATCGTCAGATATTACGAAGATCAATCCGTTTCCACGTGTACTGTATATTAATGGTGATTTATTGAATACTGCCGTAACAGTCACTGACCCGGCAAGTGCTACTGTACAATCTTCTGTGCCGTAGCAGCCTCCGCCGTTCCATCCGGAAAATTCAGAGCCTGTTTCTGCAATTGCCTTCAATGTGACTTTCTTATTATATGGATAATATTGAAAGCAGTCATTTCCACATTCTATTCCTCCCGGTGTACTTGTAATAATACCTTTACCGTCGCCCTCCTTTTTCACCTCAAGTTTATTAATAACGCTGCCTGAATTTGTGTCATGACATCCCGATAGAATTTGAAAAAATATTATCAGGCATCCCAAAATGATAACTGTATAAAACCTTGATTTTTTCATGATAGAAATCTCCTTCATATTTTTAACCTTATTTAATACTTTGCAAAAATTTTCGTATGCATATGTTGGACAGTCTGCATCGATACCTGATCAAGCCCGGTGATAATTGCGAAGTTATATCGATATTAAATTGCACCAAAGATTGTTTCGATGGAATTCTGGCGGATTGTCGAATATTTTGGTTAAACTGTAGAATTGAAGAGATGAAACAGCCAGGTTATAAAAGGGATGAGAAGATAAATTAAAAGTATAAATTAGTATGGTAGTATTGTAATGTAAAAAATACAGAGAATTCATACAGCTTTTATCAGCCGGAGTTTAGAGACCGATGCAAAACAGCTTCGGGTATGAACTCAACAAAAATTATTAAATCAGGCGTAAAACAATTGAAACACCCGGGCGGATTCAGCAGTAAAATATATTTAAGTCTTATTTTATGCGCGGCCTTTATTTTCCTGGCACTTTCAGCCTCAACAATTTTGCATGCTGAAGAACAGGAACACGCCGCTCCGGTTGAAATTTTACCGAATACCATAGAATATTATATAAGCAACTCCGAAGATATTTCCCAGGGTAAAAAATGGCATCCCATTTCAAAAATGGGGACAGATCAATTACTCGGACATAACGAAATCCTGCTCAGATTCCGGTATCCTGAGATTAAATGGGGAAGGCCTGCCCTCCTTTTAATAGGATATCTGGGCAGCCTTGAGGTATGGGAAGATCAGAAAAAAATCTACAGCACAGGCAAAGCGAAAGAAAATTTACCATATGTCAGTGATAACGAGATTATTTACGCGATCAGACATATCATCCCCCTCGCTCCGGATAAGGTTTATGCAGGGTATGTTTTACTCCGTGTACCATATGAAGATATCATGGATATTGGATCACTTGAAAAAATATATATCGGCGATTTACAGGATATAAACACGCTTTCACAGTCCGAAGAACAAAGGGGACTTCGTTTATATATCCCGCTTATGTGTCTGGGCGGGACTCTATTATTCACCGGAATTTTTTTTCTCGGACTTTTTCTTTTTCCTCTTAAAAAACAGAACTACCCCTTTATCTCATTCGGATTCTTCTGCTTGGTATCAGGCTTGAGCTATCTTAATGTTATCCCTGTCCATGCTGCTTTAGGATTATCTCCAAAGATTTGGATAGTAATTGAAACAACCATCTCGTTTTTATTGCCTGTTGGGATATTGGCATTTGTTGAATACACATTCGTTTCTTCCCTGGGAGTCATCCTGAGAAGATTGTGGCAATTTCAGTTACTTTTGGCCCTTGTATCGGCCATATGGCTACAGGTTGGTTTAATGCCTGATTTTTTAAATGAGTTCGGTGATATAGTGGCCCTTGTAAGTGTTATCCTGAGCATTACCTCCATATACAGATCATCGCCTGTTCAGGGTAAGGAAAAATATAAAACAAGAATAACAGTAGCCGGCCTTCTTATCTTTATGATTACTGCATTTATAGACATTTTAAATAATCTTGGAATCTTATCATTCGGAGGTTATTACTATGGTTTTGGAACCCTCATATTGATGCTGTCCCTGGGGTATACCCTACTTGTTCATTACAGAGAAACCATACTTCAGGTTAACCAGTATGCACTTGAGCTGGAGATAGACAAAGGGAGAATACTGAAGCTGGAGCAGACCAATCTACAGGCCAGATTTGAGGCGCTGAAAAATCAACTGAATCCTCACTTTCTTTTTAATACGCTCGGAACCCTTATGACACTGATTGAGGAAGACAGCCGCATGGCCCTGGACTATGTGGAAAAACTATCAAGGGTTTACAGATATCTTTTAAAGACAAAGGACAGGGGACTGGTAAGGCTTGAAGAGGAGCTGGAATTCATCAGGTCCTATGCGGGGCTTGTGTCAGGACGGTTCGGTTCGGGTTTTCAAGTCAATATAAGCATCCCTGCCTCATTTAATAATTACTCTATTCCACCGCTCGGGCTTCAGTTATTGCTTGAAAATGCCCTGAAGCATAATTCTTTTTCGGCGGAGAGCCCTCTTAAAGTGGATATTTATATCGAAGCTGATAATTTTATAATTGCCAAAAATAACAGGCAGCCAAAACAGGTACATGAAAAATCCAGTAAAATAGGCTTAAAAACCCTGGATGAACAGTATAGCTTTTTTACTGATAAAAAAGTCTCTGTATATTCGGATGATTTTATTTTTACTGCAAAAATTCCTCTTTTAAAAATAGAGAGTGAGAGTTTATAAAATAAAAAGGACGGAGATATGAAAATTGTAATTATAGAAGATGAAACTCCGGCAGCAAAAAGGCTTGTTTCCCTGCTTAAAAAGATCAACCCCGAGATAGATATCCTTTCCATCATCGACAGTGTCAAAGGGGCAGTAAAATGGTTCAGGGCGAATAAAAAACCTGATCTGGCATTTTTTGATATTCAGCTCGCAGACGGGACATGTTTTGATATATTTAAAGAAACAGACCCGGGCTGCCCAATAGTTTTTGTCACAGCCTATGATGAATACGCATTGAAGGCATTCAAGCTGAACAGTATTGATTACCTGCTCAAACCTGTTGACTCTAATGAGCTTGAACAAAGCCTTGAAAAATATCACAATCTTAATCAACAGTACATTCAGTCCGCCCCGATCCAGGAGATCGTAACGCTGCTAAGGGATTTCAGATCAAACAAGAAAGAGTACAAGTCACGGTTTCTGGTGAAGATCGGTGACTCCTTAAAGGCAATTCCATGCACTGACATAGCCTATTTTTATATAGAAGATCAGCTTGTACATCTCGCAACGCATGAAGGTAAAAGGCATATTATTGATAACAGCCTTGATGACCTGGAGCAGTTGCTTGATCCACATTTGTTCAACAGGATAAACCGCCAGATGATAATATCTGCCAGGGCTATAAAATCAATACATCGATGGTTCAACAGCAGGCTCAAGGTTGAACTGTTACCAGCTTTCTCAGAAGATGTAATTGTGAGCAGAGAAAAGGTAACCGATTTCAAGACCTGGCTTGACAGATAATGAATTATGGGAACGCAAATTTAATATTGCTATTACCCTCTCTCCGGCCAGGTGGTTTTAGAATGCCATCGTAAATCTAACAAAAACCTAACCTTATATTCATTAATATTAAATATCCGTTAGCAAGAATGCACCATGTGTCAATAAGGAATTCTTATGGGGAAGAGATGCAGGGCATCTGATTATTAAAGAATTTATTTTTTTAAGATTAGAAACATAAAGGAGAGATTTTTAAATGAAACTGAAAAACATGATTACTACA
>CAZCMD010000136.1:0-13476 GCA_964499695.1 uncultured Desulfatiglans sp. | reverse complement strand
ACTGGTTACATATAACCATTTTTAACCCGGTTCTAGACCGGTCAATAACATGTTAGCAAATCAAATGGTGGATAAAATAAAACGTACAGCCAAAGAAATTTATTTTCATTACGATTGTAGTTTCTTCCACATGATACGAGAGGGTGATTACGATGAATATAAATCCCATGGCATCAGTGAAGAACAAGAAAGAGAATGGATAGAAGAGTTTAAAAAGAATCTACTTGATCAATTGGTAAGTGATCCCTGTGATGGACATATTGCTAGCAGGTATATGTCTTGCGTAACGAAAGAAAATCAAAAGAGTCTATTACCATTGATCGATATGATCGACAGAAAAAAAGCTGAAATGGATACCTTCTCAAAAATATTATGTGCTGAAGCAATTATAAATTTTAACAGACATGACGGGATCAAAAATAAAATTAAAAAGAAATTGATGTCTCTGGGTGTTAATCTTCTTCAAAACGCTTTACTGAATCCAAGAGACATTGATATTCGATATAAGAAATTACAATACTTGAAAAACATGCTTTCGGAAGACGACATACTCACACGAGCTTCAAAAGCATTAGAAAAATTGCAATGATTGCTAACCCACCCTTCAACTATGACCGGGCGATAAAACGCCGCCCGTCATGTTAAGGGCATCGTTATCAGAGAGGAAATAAAATGATTTGGATTTTTATAGTTGTATTATACGTTTTAATTGGGGCAGGAGTACTTATTTGGTTCATGAATAGAGAAGAGAAGATTGATCCGAAAAGTGTAATGCTTTCAGATAAGATGCTAATACTTCCTGATCTGAACCTACTGCTGTATCTACTAATGTGTCTACTATGGCCTTTTTTTCTATTCTCCGAAATCAAACATAGAAGGAAGGCAAATAATATCGGAAACAATGATATTGAATAAACTGATAACAATCACAATTAAGTGCGACTGGCTACCATCTTGCCGGGCCGAAATCAGAATCTTCGGAACCTTTCTTTTTGCATGCTATTGGTAGGCATAAATCCGCCAGCCCCTTATTGTGGGCGTTCTGTGAAGGAAATAAATGAAAAGGACTTGCATAATATTCTTGCTTTGCCTCTTTGCTACATCTCAAGCAATTGCTGAAAATCCGATTGACATTACAAATGAGCCCAGTTTACTTCCATTCGTCGGCAAATTTATATTGGTAAGAGGTATTGTGACAAATACAAAATGCCCCTCAATACATGGAATTGACATGTGGGAGTTAGAAAATTATCGTGGAAAATTAATCGAAGCAGAAGGGATTATTGAGTCATGGGTTGAGTCCGAAGAAGATATCAAAATCAAGAATAAAAAGCTCATTGCCAATCGTGGTCCCGGGCGTTTCTTTCGATTGAAAAACCTTAAATACAAAGAGATCACAGAACAAAGGCATTAACTAAGACAAGGCTAACCTTGCTTGTGCATATAAAAGGGAACGCTGTTAGGCTATTAGGTTAAAAGCTTCAACCTTATAACCTTGCAGTGTCCAAAATTATTCCCTTATAGCGCTGGTCAACAACATGTCAATGAATTGGAGAAATGGGTGAAGAATACTTTAAAAGGAGGTTGCCTCTGTGGTGAGGTGCAATATATTATAGAGCCGCATTTTCAGACTTTCTTATATTGTTTTTGTTCAAGGTGCAGAAAGGTTACCGGTAGCGTGCATGCTTCAAACATTTACATCCTCCCAAAATATTTTAAATGGCTATCTGGTCAAGAAAATGTTGCAAGATATGAGTTACCATCAAAAGACAGTTTTTCAACATGCTTTTGTAAAACATGTGGGTCTCCTTTACCCCATGCAACTAGAAGTGGGAAACAAATAATAATCCCTGTGGGAAGTATAAATGATGATCTTGAACATAGCCCTGAAAATAGTATTTTTTGGTCATCCAGGGCGTCATGGTACAGAAATCCTGATGAGACTAAAAAGTATGATGAATATGTAAATGAGTAAAATCCATTAACCATGCAATAACATACGACTTGCTTCCATAAATCCGCAAGCCCCTTTATTGCCACGAAAGGAAATGAAATGACTGATTTACGTCTCATAACATATTGTGGGTTATATTGTGGCCTCTGCTCGTTAAAATGTCGTATTCCTAAAAAAGCACATGCATTGCGTGATTCAATGCAAAAAGACGGGTATGACCATTGGGGTCAAAATTTGCCTGGATTTAAAGATTTTTGGGAATTTTTAAATGGGCTTATTGAGTCTGAATCAAAACGTAGCTGTCGTGAAGGGACTTGTGGTGCTCCTTTCTGTAAAATTAGAAAATGTGCCCGTGAAAAAAATATTGATATATGTATTTCGTGTGAGGATTATCCCTGTAAACGAATAAATGGTATTGCTAAAGGTTATCCGACATTGTTATCGGATGGAAAACGAATGAAAGATATTGGTATTGATGCATGGATAGAGGAACAGGAAGAACGGGCGAAGAGTGGTTTTGCCTATGTAGACATTAGATGCTATCCATATGAAGTACCTGATGAATAATATGTCGGCAGGATCATAAGAAGCTAAATAAGTCAAATTACCTGTAGGGTAGGTCATTAACGAAACAGGAGCCACACCTCAAAATATCAATTGGAATTTTATTTTGATATTTTGAGGTGTGTTATATTCTACTTGCAGGTTAGACCAGTGGTTGGGTGGTCATTAAAAGTCCCATGATTTTGGTGAATGGTATGTCATCGAAAAAAGTTAATCAAAAAACAGCTCAAACAGTGTCCGCTCGCCAGTGGATCGGTATAGTTGTGGTGTATCTCTTAATACCACTCACTTTATTCATATGCGGAGGGGATTTAGGCTGGTGGCAGGCGTGGATCTATTCCCTGCTGATCGTTGTCACCGGTATAGGAGGGCGCATCTGGGCGGAACAACGGCATCCGGGATTGCTGGCGGAACGACAAAATATTGAGAAGATCCAAAGCGCGAAAACCTGGGATAAAATACTTGCTCCACTGATGGCTATTAGTATAGGGTTCCCGATGGTCATTGTGGTGATCAGGACCGAACTGGAAGACCGGACACTCTGCAGGAAGAGTTACCGGGCTATCGGGACTATACGCAGCGCGTACGCTATCGGTTGATCCCGGGGATATACTGAGAGGCCTTATCCCTGAGCTTCGATCAGAAGGATAGAAATGATATGTTTTAAAATGAGCAGGAGCACACAATATTGAAGGTGAGAAAGATGAATATGGGCAAGGGGCAACACTGTAAAGTTTTTAGGTTAAAAGCCTAACCTTACAGAGTTCCCGTATAAGAGTTAATTATTGGAGATTAAATGACTGATAATGATTTAGTTGTAAGAGCAGCAGTTGAATCTGATATTGATGAAATTGCGGGTATGATTGATGAATTAGCTAAGGGGCATCTTGCCGAAAACTGGAAGCGGCAAAAATCAAGTCTCAAGCAGGCTTATTTTAACGGCGCTCCAATAGCGTATCTATATATCGCCGAAAGAAAAAGCATTATTCTGGGGATGGCACAATGGGTACGTCAATATGATATGTTTTGGAGTCAGTTTGGTGGCGTTCTTGAATGGTTATATGTGAAACCGGAATATCGAGGTAGTGGTGTAGCTGCGGCGATTGTAGTGGAATTATGCTCTCAAATAAGAAAAAGCGGTGGGTCATACGCTATGGGTGAAGGTCTGAATCCTAATGTTTCAAAACTATATGAACGTGTAGCGATTGGCTGGTCGGCAAGAAAATGCTCAATAGCCGGTGAAGCATTCCAGGTTTTTGCAGATCTTTCCGGCATGCCTCTCCGTCAGATTGTCAAAGGATTACCAAAACATGAGTTGAACTATGCATTACCAAATAAGCGTTAATATAAAGAATATCGCACAACCGATACATCTATAAAGACCGTGCGATAAAACGCAGTCTGGCCTATAATGCAGCACGTAATTTATTAATTATTGAATAAATAAATGTTAAAAGGCGGTAGAACTGAATGGAATTAATGGAATTATTCGGATATCTCATTTTTTTCTGGGCATTTATATTCAGTTCAAAATTCAGGCAAAGTCAAATTCAGGAATGGAAAGAGTCAGGGATTATTGGTAAATTTATTATTATATTGGAAGCATGTTCATCTATTTTATGTGGTGTATGTCTTCCGATTTATATTATTTATTTATTTTTTTAACTTTTTTCCAGAGCCCCCTAGACATCATAAAAAATTGAAAAGGCTTTCAAGAATAACCTGAAAAACTAATATGGCATTAATACAAAGGAAAACTGAAATGAGAGCAATTGTTAAAACATTGATTTTGTCTTTAATGGTCCTTTTATTATTTAACACCCTTTCTGCCCAGGAATCTGGCATGATGATGTCAGTCAGGGGGGATGTAAAGAATCCCAGACAATGGTCGCCTGAACAGTTGAAGAAACAATTTTTCGATCAGGTGAAGAAAGTTGAATTTACAGATCCCTTTTCATCATGGAAGAAAAAGACCGGGAATGGAATTTCATTATTATCGGTAATCAAGGCGGCTGAACCCAGATTGGAAACTGTAACAAAATTTCATAAAGATCAGATGCATTATGATATGTCATTTCTGGTTATCGTTGAGGCAAATGATAAATTCCGTGTCTATTTCTCCCTTGCAGAGATGATGCCGAAATTAGGTTCTGCGGATGTCTATCTGGTATGGGACAAGGAAGATAAACCCCTTTCAGAAAAAGAGGCACCTTTCCGGCTTGTGACTTTAAATTCCAAGATGCCTGATCGTGAAATCTATGGTATTTCGAGTATTACTATTGTAGATGGTGATAAGCTTGCAGATAAGTTGAACACAAAGTAAAATCGGTTGAGGTTGCTTATATACTTTACTGGAATAAGTTAAAAAATAGTGATAGATATTTCATATATACAAACCATAAAAGGTTAGGGCTTTCAAATAAGTTGGGTTTTACCCGTTTTAACGGGTTACATATAACAATTTATCAAAATGGAGGAGCCAATGACCGAGAAGAATGAAATTAACCGAAGGGATTTTATCCAGAATGTATCAGCAGGGGCAGCAGGAATTGCCTTTGCAAGTGTCCTCTCCACATTGACTGCGAGTATTGCCAGTGCACAGCAGCCGGATTATTACAAAAAGATGGACATGACCAAACTGGCGAATGTGGTTAGGGAACCAAATGTGGTTGAATTCAAGCCATGGAAGTCCATTCATAAAACCATCACCTCTCCCATGATCACTGCATGGGGCTCAGGGGATATACCCAATTCAAGGCTCGCTATAGGGTTTGCATACATCACAGCACCCGATACACTTGGTGGAAGCACCCATTCACATGAAGAGCATGACCAGTGGATATTCCTAATTGGCGGTGATGGTAAAAATTTTCTGGAATTCGACGCTGATGCTGAAATGTTTCTAGGGGATTCGGTCAGGAAGATTAACTATTCCTGCTATTTCTTTATCCCAAAGGGCACACCCCACTGCCCGCTCGTTATAAAACGTGTTGGCAAACCAATTATCTTTATTGATGCAAGGGTCATGGACCCGGTACCACAGGGGAAGGGTTAATAAATTTCTTGTGCTTCTGAAACTATTCATATTTTAGTTAAAATTATAGACATGGAGAATCCGGGGCAGGGCATACACCTGCTCCGGTATAAAGCATCATGACCTATTACCACTGGGCACAAAATCCTGTAACATTACAGAGGATGACCTATTCGCAGATGGGACATCCAAAACCCAATGGCCTCTGGTTTGATGTTAACGGGAGCTGGAAGCGATGGTGCGAGGCCGTGCAGTTACAGCCTGAAGCCCTTCATTATCGCCATTCGGTGAATATCCTTGATACATCCAGGATACTTTTTCTTAAAGATGTGAAGAATATAGATGCGTTTACTCAAAGGTTCGGGCATGATTTTTCGGATAATATAAAACCTCTGCAAAGCCATGAAGAGCTTGACCAATTTACCGGCCAGTATGGAAAGGATCTGTTCAAAGAAATTATGGGACAGTTTACTAATTACATCATGTGGGAAGAGGTTGCAAAAGAATACAGCGGTATCATAATTACTCCATACTCCCGTGCACGGAGTCAGACCTATCTCTGGTATTATGGCTGGAATTGCGCTGGCGAATGCATCTGGGATACAGAGATTGTGGAACTCGGAAAACCGGCTATTATGACTGGTTAATATCCTGCCCTGTTGTTGAGCTATTATCTCGCTTAAGAATAAGGCGGAGCAAATATAACAACCTGAATTTTCACCACGGAGTACACAGAGAGCACGGAGAAAATCTTTTTATTATATTATCAATAAATAATTTTTGTTTTTCTTAGCGCCCTTTGCGTCTTTGTGGTTCAATTTTAGTCTGTCACTTCAACCATACAAGAACACAGAGAGCACGGAGTAAAAGCTTAAAAGAAAAATGCTCTATAGAGCATAAGTATCTTTCATTTTGGATTCTAATACCTGCTGTTTAACAATATTTTTAGAATTGACACAAATGATCACCATCTTTATAGTGTCTAAAATTAGTAATTAATAATTATTAATGATGATTACTGTAAATTAAATATATTTAGTCATTGCTTATAATAAAAGGGTAAAAAATGCATAAATACACTATATATCTGACCGGGTTTTGTCTTTTGTTCTTTCTTGCATGCGGCGTTAAAGAAGTTGATAAAACTGTGGCTGTTAAAGCACCTGCCTCTCCTAAAGCAGGGGAATGCAAGGCATGTCATACAGATAAGGATGTTTTGCCCCAGGGCCATGTTGATACATCTGAAATGGCAGGGGGTGATTGTGATTCATGCCATTCAGGTGAAACAAGTTTACGGATAAAAATGCCCCTAAGCCATAAACACAAGCTTAACGGGTTGACATGCAATGAATGTCATGAAAATACAGAACCTAAAAAGGCTGTGGCCTCAAGTGTGTGCCAGACATGTCATAATGATCCGCAGGCCTTAATTGAGGCATCAAAAAAGCTTCCGATAAATCCACATTTTTCTCCCCATGACGGGAAGACACCTGACTGTAATAAGTGCCATCACCAGCATAAAAAATCAGTAAATTTATGTGCAGGTTGTCATGGCGTGGAATATAAAGTCCCGTAGATTCCGGATATTCCAAATATTTTACACTTTTTTAACAATTTAATTAGAAGAATAAACAAAATGGATTTGACATGGTAAATTTACAATTTTATAATCCATGCCGATAATATGTTTTAATTTCAGGGGTTTTTCGCAGCAAATGGTTCCTGCCTCTCCCTTTAGATCAGGGATCTATAGATTTGGTTGATCCTTTTACTGTTATATTTTAGGAAATTCATTATGTATAAAACGGGATTCATTCAAATAGCCCGTCCGGGAATTATGGCCTTAATTATCTCGGGCGGTATTTTTATTTCCGGGTGTATTCATCCTTTTGGTAAAGCATCATTAGATGAGTATGTTGCACCATCTCCGGGGTCATCCTGGAAACCGGCTGATGATATAACCTCACAGCCTGAAAATATACCTGCCGATATACCAGAGGACCTTATTAAACAGGGGGCAAAGTGGAGGCTTTCCGACATTATTGATGTTGCATTAAGTAACAGCCCTGATACAAGACAGACATGGTATGCAGCACGCTCTGCTGCCGCAGATATGATGGTCGCCAAAGGTGATAGATATCCGGAAATTATTGGCTCCATAGGTGCATCAAGACTGGATAACATCACCTCTGAGAGGAGAATGGGTCCATCCAATAACGGACTCTCCTCATCACTTGGGCTCACATGGCTGCTTTTTGATTTCGGGGGAAGGGCGGCCTCAATAGAGGAAAAGAGAAGAACCCTGATCGCCGCTGATTTCACCCATAATGCCGCTATACAGGACCAGGTTTTTAATGTTATTGAGGCCTATTTCACCTATGCAAATGCAAAGGCCCTTGAAAAGGCCCTTGAGACATCCATGAAGGAGGCGTCAACAGCACTTGATGCAGCCAATGAACGCCACCTTAACGGGCTTGCCACCATAGCGGATGTCCTTCAGGCAAAGACATCCATGTCCCAGGCAGTTTTAAATCTTGAAAATGCAAAAGGGAGCGTAAAGACCATACGCGGGGCACTTGCTACAGCTATGGGCATACCGGCCAATACACCATATGACATAGAGGATATCCCCATGAATCCTCCTGTTGAAAGTATGGGAACAGCCGTTGATGACTATATAAAAATCGCAGAGGTAAACAGCCCGGACCTCGCTGCACAGAGAAACCGTGCAGAGGCATCCATGGCCCATACCAGGGTGTCCAAGTCTGAGATATATCCCTCTCTCTCTTTAGGGAACACAGTCAGTTCAGCTTACAGTGACCTCGATTCGGAATTCAAGGCAGATAACAGCGCAGCCCTTCAGCTCAAGATTCCGATCTGGGATGGCAGCATTAGACGTAACAGACTTTTAAAATCAGAACAGGATGCTGAAATCCAGAAGGCAAAACTCCAGTCACTCAGGCAGAGTATCATTTTACAGGTCTGGTCAAGCTATTTCGCGCTTCAGACATCGGTTGAGCGTTTAAAGGCTGTAAATGACCTAATGGCAAGCGCCACCAGTTCATATGAAGTTGCACTGGGACGCTATAAAGAGGGAGTTGGTGCACTTCTTGATATGCTTTCGGCCCAGAGTACACTCATGAATGCAAGGGCACAGCAGATATCGGCCCAGTCTGACTGGTACATATCATTTTCCCAGCTGGCCAGGAATACAGGGATGTTATGGTCAGACAACCATGAAGAAAATATGAAACTGCTGGATAGGTTTCCGGCTGCAACAATAGAGGAAAAACAGTAATGATAAGAGAAATATTTACATTAAAAAGCGTTATTTTACCGGGTGATAAATGGCCTTCTACCAGACGTTGCATTAAAGGCCTGATCCATATCCCTTTTATTTTGATATTTATAACCCTGTTGACCGCAGCATTATCCGGGTGCTCAGGGGAGGAAGAAAAACGGCCCATGCCATCCCTTCCTGTTAAGACAGCGCCTGTTATCACGCTTGATGTACCCATTACCCTTTCTGCAGTAGGTACTGTTGAGTCACTATCTACAGTAAAGGTATCTTCACGGGTCTCAGGGCTTGTAACAGGCCAGCATGTTCAGGAGGGAGAGAACGTAGAAAAGGGGCAGCTCCTTTTTACCATTGATGACAAGCCATATCAGACAGTACTTGATTCTGCTAAGTCCAACCTTGAAAGGGACCGTATAAAACTTGAAAAGGCCCTGAAGGATGCAGCACGCTATGCTGACCTGTTAAAAAAGGATTATGTGACAAAGTCACAGGCTGAACAGATAGAGGCAGACGCTGAGTCCCTTAAGGCCGTTATTAAAGGGGATGAGGCAGCCCTTGAGAACGCCATGCTGGATATCTCTTATTGCAGCATCCGGTCACCTATCAACGGGAAGGCAGGGGCAATACTGATACATGAAGGTAACCTTGTAAACAAAAATGACATAAATAATCCCCTGATGGTGATCAATCAGCTTATGCCTGTCTCAGTAAAATTTGCAGCCGCGGAGCAGTACCTTTCGGATATCAAGGCAAGGATGGCTGAACATGATCTTGAAGTACAGGCAACCATGCCAGGGCAGAAAGATAAAACCTATAAAGGTAAATTGACCTTTATTGATAATGCAATAAGCACCGACTCAGGCACAGTTGACCTGAAGGCTATATTTGAAAACACGGATTTACGCCTGTGGCCCGGTATGTTTGTAAATGTGGTTCTTGTCCTTGGAACAAAGACTGGGGCTGTTGCCACACCGTTGTCAGCGGTACAGATGGGGCAGGAGGGCACCTATGTATATGTTTTAAAAAATGATATGACAGTAGAGCAGCGCAAGGTAAAGACAGGCGAGCAGAGTAATAATCATATAGTAATTGAATCAGGCGTTTCACCCGATGAAACAGTGGTAACAGACGGGCAGTTGATGATCTATCCCGGTGCAAAGGTTACAGTAATTAACGAATCTAAAACAACCGGAGAAAAACAGTCGTGAAAGGCATATCAGATATATTCATAAGACGTCCGGTTGCCACCACCCTCCTTATGGCAGGGATAATCATTTTCGGTATAACCGGTTACAGGCAGCTCCCCGTGAGCGACCTCCCCAATGTGGACTTTCCAACGATCCAGGTTTCAGCAGGCCTGCCCGGCGCAAGCCCTGAGACAATGGCATCATCAGTCGCAACCCCTCTGGAAAAACAGTTTTCCACCATTAACGGTATTGATTCCATGACCTCCAGCAGTTCACTGGGCAGGACCAATATCAATATCCAGTTCAACCTCAGTCGCAATATAGATGCGGCAGCGCTGGACGTGCAGACGGCCATTTCATCGTCCCAGAGGGCATTGCCGTCTGACATGCCGAGCCCGCCAACCTTCAGGAAGGTAAACCCTGCGGAACAGCCGATCCTGTTTATGGTTATGACATCTGACACCATGCCCCTTTCAGACCTTAATGAATACGCGGATACCTTTCTTGGCCAGCGTCTTTCTGTTGTTAATGGCGTGGCCCAGGTAAATGTTTTCGGTCCCCAGAAATATGCGGTCAGGATACAGGTTGATCCCAACAAACTTGCTAATAAAGGCATAGGCATAGATGAGGTAGTCCAGAGTGTACAGACATCAAACGTCAATCTGCCCACCGGAACCCTCTACGGGCCTGACAGGTCATTCACCATTGAGACAGAAGGCCAGATCAGGAACGCCGCGGGATACAGAGAACTTATAGTCAGCTATAAAAATGGAAGGCCTGTTAGATTAAAAGAACTGGGAAATGTGTTTGACAGCGTTCAGAACAATAAGGCCGAGGCATGGTACATTGATAAGGACAGCATGAAGCGCTCCATAATACTCGCTATCCAGCGTCAGCCAGGCTCAAACACCGTGCAGGTCGCGAAAGATGCGCGTAAGCTTTTAGACTCTCTGAAGGATCAGCTTCCTGCCTCTGTCTCTTTAAAGATCCTGTTCGACCAATCCGAATCCATACGGGATTCGGTAAATGACGTCAAACTCACACTTGTGCTTACACTGTTCCTTGTTGTGCTTGTAATATTTTTGTTTTTAAGAACGATCTCAGCCACAATAATCCCCTCCCTGGCGCTTCCAATGTCCATTGTTGGGACCTTTGCAGTCATGTATTTTCTCAACTACAGCCTTGATAACCTCTCCCTTATGGCGCTCACGCTGTGCCTTGGTTTTGTCGTTGACGATGCCATTGTTATGCTGGAAAACATAGTAAGGCATATGGAAATGGGGAAGGGACCTCTGGAGGCAGCCTTAACAGGTTCAAAGGAGGTGGGATTTACAATTGTATCCATGACATTATCACTCTCTGCGGTGTTTCTCCCGATCCTGTTTATGGGTGGTATTGTCGGCAGGCTGTTTTCAGAATTCGGTGTAACAATCGGGGCTGCTATTCTGATATCAGGGTTTATCTCTCTCACACTTGTCCCGATGCTCTGCAGCAGATTCCTTAAGCCTGTAGAGGAACAGCATCACAACAGGCTTTTTTATGCATCGGAAAAGATATTTCAGTTGATGCTCTATATTTATAAAAAGGGGCTTACCTGGTCCATTGCTCACAGGCGTTTCATGATGTTTTTTTCTCTTCTGGTTCTTTTAGCAACCGGCTATCTTTTTACATTAATCCCGAAAGGCTTTCTGCCAAGTGAAGATATGGCCAGGGTCATGGGCCAAACAGAGGCAATTGAAGGGATATCATTTGAATCAATGTCAGCCCATCAGATGGAGGTAGCAAAAATAGCACAGAAAGACCCTAATGTAATTGCCGCCATGTCAAGGGCGGATTCAGGTAACTCCGGGATGCTCCTTCTTGTTTTAAAACCCAAGAGTGAACGCGAGTTAACCATAGATGGGGTGATAAACAGTCTCAGGGGGGCCATGTCAAAGGTGCCCGGAATAAGGGTATTTCTACAGAATCCGCCGCCTATAAGGATGGGCGGACGACCCGGTAAAAGCGAATATCAGGTGACCATTCAGGGGCCGGATACAAAAGAGCTGTTTAAGGCAGCATCCCTTATGGAAGCGAAGATGAGGGAAATCGAAGGTATTACTGATGTCAGCAGTGACCTTTTACTGAAAAATCCCACTCTCAAGGTCGATATTGACAGGGACAAGGCATCCGAACTTGGGATATCAGTGGCTCAGATCGAGAGCACCCTTTACAGCGCCTATGGCACAAGGCAGATATCAAACATATATGCCCCTAACGATACCTATGTTGTATTGCTCGAGGTTGCACCTGAATTCCAGATGAATCCTGAATCATTATCTCTTCTGTATGTACGTTCCAATAGCGGTGCCCTTGTACCCCTTGAGGCGGTGGCAAAGCTTACACAGTCTATCAGTGCCCTTTCAATAAATCATACAGGTCAGCAGGTTTCAGTAACGCTCTCCTTCTCCCTCAGCCAGGGCACATCGCTGGGGCAGGCAATAGACCGCATAAAGGCGATGGCTGCAAGAGAGCTTCCTGCCAAGATAACCCTGAGTTTTCAGGGCACAGCTGAGGCATTCCAGTCATCCATGAAGGGGCTGGGTCTGCTGCTCCTGATGGCAGTGCTTGTAATCTATATGGTGCTGGGTATCCTGTATGAAAGCTTCATACATCCTTTGACAATACTTTCAGCTTTGCCTTTTGCGGGTTTCGGGGCGCTGGTGACCCTTCTTATATTCAATGTTGAGCTCAGCTTATATTCTTTTGTGGGCGTTATTATGCTCATAGGTCTTGTCAAGAAAAACGGCATCATGATGATAGACTTTGCAATTGAGGCGAGGAGAACGGAAAACAAGGATGCCAAAACTGCCATCTTTGATGCGTGTGTCGTAAGGTTCAGACCTATCATGATGACTACAATGGCGGCACTTATGGGTACACTCCCCATCGCGCTTGGGCTTGGAGCAGGTGCTGAATCAAGGCAGCCCCTCGGGCTTGCAGTAGTTGGGGGCCTGATATTTTCCCAGTTCCTGACACTTTTTATAACCCCGGTATTCTATATCTACTTTGACCGCCTTCAGGAGAAGTTTAAAAGGAAGAAAAAAGCCGTTTAAAAGTTAATGGTGTTTTAAGAAGAAAAAATGGATTCCCGTTTTTATGTGTTTTGCGTTAAGCTAAGTACTTTTTGGCATATAATCGATGACATATAAAATGGGTCTTGTATCTAACCACGGAGGACACGGAGATAAAAACTTAAAAGATTAAGTCTCCGTGACCTCAGTGTCCTTGTATGGTAGAAGTGACAAGCTAAAATTGAACCGCAAAGACGCAAAGGGCGCTAAGAAAAACATAAATCATTTATTGATAAAATAATAAAAAGATTTTCTCCGTGCTCTCCGTGCACTTGTATGGTTAAAGACAAAAAATAAATATAAAGAAAACGGGGGGTGCGGGGGGG
>CAZCMD010000135.1:0-13507 GCA_964499695.1 uncultured Desulfatiglans sp. | reverse complement strand
AATGAAAACTGCGTTATTAAATCATTTCCAACATTCTGGAACTTATGGGAGACATTGTAAGATCACTACAAGGCTTTTATTTCCCCTCCTATCTGGGTAGTCATTTAAAAAGTGGTGGCTGTCACCTTCACAGATGACAGCCAGATCAGGTATTCCCTATGGGTTAGTTAATGCGTGCAGCCTGTTCAATTTCGATATTAATTTTTTCTCCGATATCTTGTTCAACAATTGCAAGATCATACCTGGCTTGAAGGTTCATCTAAAATCGGGCGCTATTTCCAAAATATTTTGAAAGACGCAGGGCAGATTCGGCTGAAACCCCACGTTTACCATTGACAATCTGGGTTATTCTTCCCGATGGTACTCGTAGAGCAAGAGCAAGATTATTTGCTGAAAGGTTGCGCGCAATCATTTCACGTTTTAAAATACGACCTGGATGTATTGGCTTCATTTTTTATCCTTTATGATAATCTATTATTTCAACATCATACGCAGGTTCACAATATACCATCAGCGGAATAAAATATTATACTGCAACCTGTTTAATATCTTCAAAAATACTTTCATCTATCTGGCTGATTTCCCAGTTGTTCTGTAAGTTCAACCAGAATTGGGGACTGCCACCTAAGGCTTTAGAGAGCTTCATAGACATTTCAGCGCTTATGCCTCTTTTACCTCGGCAGATTTCATTGATTGTTTTTGGAAGTACCCCAATGTGCTTTGCTAATGTACTTTGAGTTAGTCCAATCTCATCAAGTTCATCTTTTAGCACTTCCCCAGGATGAATAGATGTGTAATGAGTTTTATCCATGATATGTCTCCTTACTTATGATAATCGGTAATCTCAACATCAGTTGAGTTTTCTTTTTCCCATTTAAAGCAAATCCGATACTGATCATTGATCCGTATACTGAATTGACCTTTTCTGTCTCCCGAGAATTTTTCAAATCGGTTTCCTCGTATTTCCTGTAAATCCTGGATTGATGATATAGCGCCTAGTCTAGCAAGTTTTACCCGTGCTTTGTGATGTAACTCCTTTGGGAGTGTTCGTAAAGATTCCTTAGTGATCCTATTGTAATTTATATCCTCAGTGCCTTTATTCTTAAAATTTAGAATCGCCATGTAATCCCTTATTATGTTTTATAGCTATTATACCGGATGCCGGTATATTGAGCAAACAAATATTAATGAAAAATGGGATGACAACGCCTTATTGTAGAATGTCTAAATTGACAGGTAATGGGAAAAAGAAAGAGTAAGGCCATATTCATTCACAGAAACAATATTTAACAAGCAAGAATGATGGTGTTTAAGGTTATTTTTTACCGGCTTTGGTTTGTTATAAAAAAGAAAAATAGGATATCCCGCTTTTTATAAAGTATAGGGCAAACAGAAAAAGAACAACTCCCAGAAACCTTATCAGGTATAAATAGAATCTACTGCTCAAAAAATGTTTTGATTTACCTGTTATTGTAGCAATAACCACCTTTGAACCGATCAGGACAGTGTAAAATACAACTATAAAGATTACAGCATTTATCAGGTTTTCACTATACGCCTTAATAATAGCAGGTGCGCCTATTGTAAACCAGAACACATATGGGCTGGGGTTAAGGAAATTGGCAATGATACCCTTTTTGATAACGCTGGCCTGACTTGCCGTATCCTGGTCTATCGCCCTGTATGAGAGGCTTTCAAAGCCAAGATAAATAAGAAAAAGGCTCCCGCCAAATGCGATAATGCCGAGTATATAATTGGTATGTGCAAGCCTCGACATGACAAGGATAGTAATTAGTATTATGGGCAGGTCTGTAAAGAGAGGGGATACTGCCACCTTAACCCCCTCCTTTATGCCGTGTTTAAGCGCTTCTGATATTACAAGAGTTAATAACGGGCCCGGGATCAATCCGCTCAGGCCCAGAAGAAATGCCGTTGTTATATATGTAAGGCTATCTGTCATCTCCTAGGCTGAGCCATAACTGTGAAGGCCTGAAAGCAGCAGATTCACACCAAGGTATGTAAAGATTACACAGCAGAAACCTATGATAGAAAATACAGCAAGCCTTTTACCGCGCCAGCCTGTAACCATGCGTGAATGAAGCATTGCCGCATAGATAAACCATGTTATAAGCGACCATGTCTCCTTTGGATCCCAGCTCCAGTATGTTCCCCATGCGGAGTTTGCCCATACTGCACCGGTTATAATCCCCAGCGTGAGCATTATAAAACCTATTACAACCATCTGATAGCTCAGTTCTTCAAGCACTTCGAGATCAGGAATGACTTTCTGGAATATGTCACCTAGTGATTTTATGAAACTTTTTTTAAGAAGGTACATTAAACTTAATGCAAATGAAAGCGCAAAGGCCGCATAGCCGAAAAAGCAGGTCAAAACATGGGCGATGAGCCAGTTACTCTTTAAAGCAGGTAGAAGGGGTTCTATCTCACTGTCTGAGAAGGATGAATAGGCCATAATAAGAAAGGCAATCGGTGTGGCAAATACACCTATGCTTTTATTCCCTATCCGCCATTCAATAATGAGGTACAGAAGAATAACAGTCCATGAAAAAAATACCAGAGACTCATACATATTGCTTAGAGGCGCCCTGCCTATGCCCATCTGGTAGGATTCGATCCATCTGAGTATAATGCCGACTGTGTGCCCAAGGAATCCTGCGACAGTAAGAATTGTTGCAATTTTTCCGAATATCTTCTTATCTATAATCATCAGAAGAAGGTATGCTAAAAAGGAGAAAAAATATAAAAAGGTAATATAGTTAAAAATAGAGCCGCTCATCATTATTAATTCTTCCCCTCTAATTTTATGGTTAGCTGTTTGGTAATCCTGTCAAGCTCCTGTTCCATACCTATCGGATTTTTATTCGCCTTGCCAGCGATACTAATGGTTGTTATACCCCCATTATCATATATTTTAACCCATATGCGCCTGTGGGATTGAAAAAATGTCATAATAAGACCTATCACAATCACAAAAAAACCGGCATAAATGAGAGGTACACCGGGGTCTTTGTTGACCTGTAAACCTGTGTAGTAAGCAGATTCAATCCCATCCAGAGAAAAGGTGTATGGTTCAATAATAGAAGGATTAAACTTTGGGAACTGGTCAAACTCGTCAGAGAACCGCTGCCTGATTTCCGAATAATTTTTAAAAAGCCAGATCTCTGCCTCTTCGCCGGTCATCGGTTTGACATGGACCTTTACCGCCGGCCCCATCCTCATAAAATCATCCCTTATATCCTCAAGAATGACCTCACCGCCATTGTCTGGCAGAGGCACTCCTTTTCCCTGAGTTACCTTTAATTTGACCGGTTCCTTATTACCCTTTTGAATAACGGTTATATATGCATCATCTCCAGGCATAGCCCCGTAACTATTCTGATAAAAGGTTATCCCCATAAAGGTAAGAGGATGATTAACAAGGAGAGCCCCCTGCTTGACTGTGTTTCCATCAACAGAAAACCTGATATCACTTTTATATTCCCTGGGCATACCGTTATCATAGAAATCAACCGAGAATTTGTCACAACTTACTGTAAAGCCAAGGTCTATATGATCATGGCTGCTAACACCTGTTGGGGTTACATAATCAACGGTTTCTCCCTCAAGGATATTAACGTATCCCTTGAACCCGAATAAGGAACCGATAATTGCCCCCATCAATATGAGCAGCACACTGAAATGGACAAGGTACACCCCGAACAGGGAGTAACGGCCTTTGTCCCCGTAAAAATAGACCTTACCTTCTGTATCTTTTTCAACGATTCTGGAATATCGCCTGCTTATTACATCTCTTATTTGATCTGATACATCCTGTTTACTAAGCCTGCCCTTTATGACCCTGTCAGGACGGATATCCTCAAAAATCTTCTCACGATCCGGTGGTGGCAGCTTTTTAAACAACCTGATCGTACCCGGTATTTTATTCATTGAGCAGGCAATCAGATTAATTGCAAGAAAGAAGATAATCAGTTGAAACCAGATCGAATGATACATGTCATACAGGTGAAAAGATATAATGATCCTCTGCCAAGCAGGACCGATGTTCTTAATAAACTCTTCTCCTGCCTCTCCCTGCGGTATGATTGTTCCGATAATCGATGTGGCTGCCAGTAAAACCAGTATAAAGATGGTTAGTCTTACTGAGCAGAGAAAATTCCAAATTTTATTTGTATGAGTATCTTTCATTCTTTTAAGTTTAACCTGAAATTGTTCGATATCCTTTTTTTTCAACATATATCATGTAATTTTTATAGCTGCAATTAACAAAAAAAGGCATTTGACCATATGTATTCATTCATGTTAAAAAATACTGAACTAAACTAAGAGGGTAAAAATGCTTGATCTGAAATATATCCGCAATAATATTGCAAAAATCAAGGTGATGCTGAAAAACAGAAATTATGACCTGGACATCTCTGTTTTTGAGGCTATTGACGTAAAAAGAAGAGACAACCTGGCAGAGCTTGAATCTCTCCGCTTTAAACGCAACAAGGTCAGTGAAGATGTAGCCTCCATGAAAAAGAAGGGTGAGGATGCATCCTCTCTCATCGCTGATATGAAAGAGGTATCAGCCAGGATAAAGGACCTTGAAACCGGGATGGTAGAGATAGAGGAAAAGCTGAATCAACTGGTCATGATAATCCCGAATATGCCCCATGAATCAGTGCCTGTTGGGCGTAATGAAAAGGATAATCCTGTTGTCCGCACCTGGGGAGATATACCTGAATTTGATTTTGAGCCTCAGCCTCACTGGGATATAGGTGAAAAGCTGAACATACTTGATTTCAACAGGGCAGCAAAACTCGCAGGGGCAAGGTTTGCCCTGTATAGAGGCGCAGGTTCCAGGCTTGAAAGGTCGCTGATCAACTTTATGCTTGATCTTCATACATTGGAGCATGGCTATACAGAAATTCTGCCGCCTTTTATGGTGAACGCGGAGAGCATGACAGGCACAGGGCAGCTCCCCAAATTCAAGGAGGATCTCTTCAAGATAGAGGGGTGGGATCATTATCTGATTCCCACAGCCGAGGTGCCTGTGACCAACATCCACAGGGAAGAGATACTTAAAGAGGAAGAGCTGCCTATATATTATACAGCCTACACCCCCTGTTTCAGGTCAGAGGCCGGTTCCTATGGTAAAGACACAAGAGGTCTTATACGGAATCACCAGTTTAACAAGGTTGAGCTTGTAAAGTTTACCAGGCCTGAAGATTCATACAATGAACTTGAGAAACTCACTATGAATGCAGAAGAGGTGCTTAAACGCCTTAAGCTGTCATACAGGGTTGTAAACCTCTGCACAGGTGATGTCGGTTTTTCTTCTGCAAAGACCTATGATATTGAGGTATGGCTGCCCGGTCAGAAACTGTACAGAGAGATTTCCTCATGCAGTAATTTTGAGGATTTCCAGGCAAGGCGGGCCAGCATCAGGTTTAAACGCAAAGGGGCCAAGGGCACAGAGCTGGTACATACACTTAATGGCTCAGGGCTCGCTGTTGGAAGGACATTTGTCGCTGTCCTTGAGAACTATCAGCAGAAGGACGGCAGCGTGGTTATTCCCGATGTCTTAAGGCCATATATGGGCGGAATGGAAGTCATCAGGTAAAGGAGAAAAAATGTGCGGGATAGTCTGCTATGTAGGAAACAGTAAGGCGAAACCACTTCTTATTGAAGGTCTTAAAAGGCTGGAATACAGGGGCTATGATTCTTCGGGTATAGCTGTTCAAAATACAGACAGAATGGATTATTACCGGGCTGTAGGGAAGATTGCAGAGCTTGAAAAGAAGATCAACGGGCTTGAGATCAACGGCACAACCGGGATCGCTCATACCAGGTGGGCTACTCATGGTGAGCCATCTGAAAAAAATGCCCACCCCCACAGGGATATGGAAGAAAAGATTTATGTCATCCATAACGGGATCATTGAGAATTACCAGTCTATAAAGAAAAGACTTGAGAAAAAGGGTGTAATCTTCAGGAGCGATACGGATACAGAGGTTATTGCCCATCTGGTATCTGAAAATTTTAATGGAAACCTTAACGAGGCCGTTCGAAAGGCCATGTCACAGATTGAAGGAACATTCGGAATAGCGGTTCTGCATAAGGATATCCCCGGCCAGATAGTTGTTGCACGAAGAGGGAGCCCTCTTATTATCGGCCTGGGCGAAGATGGCAATTTTGCTGCCTCGGATGTCTCAGCAATGGTAAGGTATACAAAAAATGTAATCCATTTGAATGATAATGAACTCGCAACCATTACAAAGGATGATGTCTCCATTTCCACTTTACAGGCAACTGCTATCAAAAGAGAGGCCGAGACAGTTGAGTGGTCAGCAGAGGATGTTGAACTGGACGGGTTCCCACATTATATGCTCAAAGAGATATTTGAGCAGCCTGAGACCATAAAAAATGCCATGAGGGGCAGGCTTGAAAAGGGAGAGGGTGTGCCCAGGCTTGGAGGTATAATGCCTGTCTGGGACAAGCTTAAAGAATGCAGGCATATAGTTATAATCGCCTGCGGGACATCCTATTATTCAGGGTGTGTTGGCAGGTATGTCTTTGAAAAACTCACAGAGATAGATGTCCAGGTGGAGCTTGCATCAGAATTCCGCTACCGTAAGCTAAACTTCCCGCCAAACACATTTATAATATCCATGAGTCAGTCAGGTGAAACGGCTGATACACTCGCTGCAATGAGGGAGGCAAGAAGAAAGGGGGCGCATCTGCTTGGCATTGTAAATGTGGTAGACAGCTCAATCGCCCGAGAGACAGATGCAGGCATATATAACCATGCAGGGCCTGAGATAGGTGTTGCTTCTACAAAGATATTTATATCACAGTTAACCATCCTTACCCTTCTTGCCATTCTTTTGGGAAGGCACCAGAACCTCTCCCTTACAGAAGGTGTTGAGGCTATAAGGGCCATGGAGGCTTTGCCTGATAAGGTGCAAAGCATTCTATCAAAGGTAAACCAGATAGAGGCCATTGCGGCAAAATATCATGGCAAGAGCAACTGGCTCTTCCTGGGTAGAAATTATCAATACCCCATTGCCATGGAAGGCGCCCTGAAACTGAAGGAGATATCATATATTCATGCAGAAGGATATGCTGCGGGAGAGATGAAGCACGGGCCTATTGCCCTGATCAATCCCCAGATGCCCACGGTTGCAATAGCACCAAAGGATTCCATGTATGACAAGATGATCAGCAATATACAGGAGATAAAGAGCCGGAGAGGCCCGATAATAGGCATAGGCACAGAGGGAGACACGATATTAAAGGAGATGGTGGATGACTTTATAGAGGTTCCCCAGACCCTTGATTTTCTGTACCCCATACTTACGGTTGTCCCCTGTCAATTGCTTGCCTATTATTGTGCATTGATGCTTAAGAGGGATATTGATAAACCCAGAAACCTTGCAAAGAGTGTGACAGTAGAATAAAGGATTGATTCAAATCTGATGGCTGCACCGGTTATACTGGAAAGGAATCTTTTTGTCGTAGGCATAGTAAGACTTGCAGCAAAGGCATTCCTTTCTCCCATTTTTAAGGTGAATGTAAGCGGCACTGAAAATATCCCTCAGAAAGATGCCTTTGTGTTACTTCCAAGGCACCAGCGCTGGGAGGATATCCCCCTGATCGCCATTTCAGTAAAAAGACCCCTTTACTATATCGCAAAACAGGAACTGTTTGATAATTTATTATCAAAAAGATTTATTGCTATGGTGGGTGGAATTCCCCTTGACAGGAAGCGCCCGGCAAGAAACAGAGAAGCCTATTCCATATTACTTCAGAGGCTCTCTTCCGGTGAAGGGATTGTGGTATTCCCGGAAGGTACATTTTATAAAGACCAAATAGGAAAAGGTCATCCGGGGCTGATCAGATATATCCATGAAAATATCGATACCCTTTTTGTTCCGGTCGGGATAGAATACAGAAAACAAAGATTCAGAACAGGTGTCAGGATAAATATTGGCAATGCAATGAAGGGCGCTGATTTTAAAGATTCACAGCCATTATTTACCAGTATAATGAGCCAGATTGCACACTTATCAGGACTCGGAAACAATTAAAATTTAAGGGCTGAGGATTCACCTATGAAAAGGGAAAAAAATATTTATACATCAATAGATAAATACAGGGATGAGATTATCCTGTTCCAGTCTGAATTGACCAAAAGAGTGGCCCTTGGCCCTGATAATGGCGGCACAGGGGAACATGAAAAGGCCGACTATATAGGAAAAAGATTTGAAGAGATGAACCCGGATATCCTGCTAGAGGTAAGGGCACCGGACAACAGGGCTCAGGATGGATACAGGCCAAATATCATTGCGAGGTGGGGTAAGGATGAATCAAGGCCTGTTATCTGGGTGTTAAGTCATATGGATATTGTACCACCCGGTGATCTCTCCCTGTGGGAGAGTGACCCCTATAAGGTCAAGGTGGATGGCGACAGGATAATCGGCAGGGGCGTTGAGGATAACCAGCATGGTATAGTCGCATCATCTCTTGCTGTAAAGGCTGTGCTTCAATCAGGTCTTAAGCATAACAGTATGGGGCTTATTATGGCTGCTGACGAGGAGACAGGCAGCAGATATGGCCTGGATTATATAGTGAAAAACAATAAGGATTTATTTAAGCCTGATGATCTTATACTTGTACCTGACTGGGGGGCAGAGGATGGCTCCATGATAGAGGTTGCTGAGAAATCAATGCTCTGGCTGAAGTTTACTGTTAAAGGAAGGCAGTGTCACGCAAGCACCCCTGAGAGGGGCAACAATACCTTGTACGGGGTTGCGAAGCTTATTATCGAACTTGAGAAGCTGAAAGGTTCATATAACTTCAGGGATGACCTTTTTTCGCCACCTTATTCAACCTTTGAACCGACAAAAATCGAGGCAAATGTACCCAATGTGAATACCATACCGGGAAAGGATGTCTTCTATCTGGATTGCAGGGTACTTCCTGTTTATGAGATCGATGAAATACTCAAGTATGTCAGGAAGACAGCCGATAGGGTCGAAGGAGAATTAAATCTTGAAATTACAATCGAGACAGTAAACAGGGAAGATGCCGCAGGTTCAACACCGGTTAATGCACCGGTTGTGACTGCCCTGAAAAGGGCAATAAAAAAGGTAAAGGGTGTTGATGCATCAACCAAGGGTATAGGCGGGGGTACGGTAGCAGCCTTTTTCCGAAAGGCGGGGTTTAATGCGGCGGTCTGGAGCACCTGTCTTGATGTAGCACATCAACCTAATGAATATTGCAGAATACCGGATATCATTGATGATATTAAGGTGTTTGTATCAATTTTTCTGGATGAGAGTATTAAATAAAAAAGAGGATAACCGGATAACCGGACTGCTTGATGAGGGTGTAAAGACAAATGTCTTTCCCGGGGCAGTTCTGTTAATCGCCCATATGGGGGAGGTGCTTTTTAAAAAGGCAGCAGGTTTTTTATCAACAGCCTCTCCACAGATATCTGTCAGGGTGAACAGTATATTTGATCTGGCTTCATTAACAAAACCATTTGCAATGACCCTTGCGGTAATGAAACTTGTCGATAAAGGGGTTATCTCTCTGGATCAACCCATTACTGAAATACTCCCATGTACTCTCCCTGATGAAAAAAAGGGGATAACAGTACGCCTGTTACTTTGCCATTCATCGGGCTTACCAGACTGGAAGCCATATTATATTGACCTTATGGGGCATGAGCCTGAAAAGAGAAAGGGTGTCATAAGAAATCTGATTCTTAAGGAACCCCTTGAATACCCTTCAGGCAAGAGCACTAAATACAGCGATCTGGGTTTTATGCTTCTTGAGTGGATTATTGAACTCTCTTCAGATATGAATATGGACGAACTCCTGTGTGAAACCTTTTATAATCCTCTGGCATTAAAAAGGACATTCCTGATGAAAAAAAATTACCCTTTTAACCCTGACGAGATTGCTGCAACAGAAAACTGCCCTTGGAGGAAAAGGATTATTCACGGTGAGGTACATGATGAAAATGCCTATGCACTCGGTGGTTATTCAGGGCACGCAGGCCTGTTCGGGTGTGCTGAGGAGCTTTTTATTTTACTCAATATGCTAAGGGAGCATTATTACTCTGAAAGAGATGATTTTTTTAAGCCGGGGACAGTGCAACAGTTTTTTAGCAGACAGGATATTGTTGGAGAGAGTACATGGGCTCTGGGATGGGATACTCCTTCTAGAGAAGGGTCAAGCTCAGGTAGATATTTTAAGGAAAGGAGTATCGGACATCTGGGCTTTACAGGCACATCAGTCTGGATGGATCTTGAGCAGGATATAATGGTTATACTCCTTTCAAATCGTGTTCACCCGACCAGGGAAAATACAAAGATAAGGCTATATAGGCCAGTGATACATGATCTTATTATGGAGAGTGTTATATGTTGAGTATTGTGACCATTAGCCATTATTGCAAGGTATCTTGCAGTGCTTTAAGCTGCGGTATTGTAACAATTAATCCACCTGCGGTAGATTAAAAAAGGTTAAAATTCAATCAGTTTGACATTGTGATGTTTTGCTTGTTATATTGAAAACCGGTTATAACAAACAGAAATATAATAACAGGTAAGCTGGATTATTTTAAATATCATCCTAGGAGACATAAAAAATGAAGATGAAAGTATCAATAATTCCAATTCAATATTTTAGGCCAGCCTTACTTCTGATTCTTGCATTATTTATAGCCGGATGCGGGAGCAAAGAAGAAAAGATGGAAAAGCATCTGACAAAGGCAAAGGCGTATATTGCCAGCAGTGAATACAAAAAGGCTGTAATAGAGCTTAAGAATGTACTCCAGCTTGAACCGAAAAATGATACAGCCCATTATGAACTTGGTGAAACCTATCTCAAATTGAAGGAGGTACAGGAGGCATTCCAATCCTTCTCACGTGCAGCATCTATAAATCCTGATAACCTCCAGGCACAGATGAAGATAGGCCAACTGCTGCTGCTTGGAAGACAGACAAAAGAGGCAAAGGAAAAGGCAGAGCTTGTTCTTTCGAAAATGCCTGATGATATAGAGGCATTAAGCCTTATGGCAAGGGTATATATACTGGAGAAAAATCTGGATTCTGCCCTGTCAACGCTTCTCAAGGCGTCTGAACTCAAACCCAATCTTCTGAGTACGCAGGTACTCCTCGGCAGCGTATATCTCATGAAAAAAGACCTGGAAAATGCGGAGAAGGTATTTCAGACAGTCATAAAGCTGGATCCAAAGGATCAGACCTCTTATATCGAACTGTCCAGGATATATGCCTCCAGAGGTGAATGGGAAAAGGCGGAAAAAGAGCTTCTTTCAATGCTTGAGGGTATAGAATCAAAATATCAGGGTATTAATGTGCTTGCCAGTTTTTATGAGAGCAGAAGCAGGATAGATGATGCGGAAAAACAGTATTTAAAGGCGGTTGAACTTGCACCTGCTGAGGACATAATGCCGTTAATAAATCTTGGGGCCTTTTATGCACGCCAGAAATTATATGAAAAGGCCCTTGATGCATTAACAAAGGCAAGTGCTGTAAAAAAAGATGATATAAATGTCCTGATGAATATAGCCGCACTGCATTTTGATTTCGCAAAACTGGACGATGCAGGAGCTATAGTCGACAGCATACTTGCCAAGGATAAAGGGCATATTGGCGCAAATTTCTTAAAGGCAAGGCTTTATCTGGCAAAAAAGGATTTCAATAATGCCCTTGAAAGTTTAGAGATTGTACTCCGTGATCAGCCGGAAAACAGCGCTGCACACTATTTAAAGGGCCTCTGCCTGATTAACAAAGGTGAACTGGAGCTTGCAAAGGGGAGTCTCCTGAAATCCGTTGAGCTTAATCCGCGTCTTGTGGAGGCGCGTCTGATACTTGCAGATTTTTATGTAAGATCAAGGGATAAGGAGTTTGCCAGAAAACAGATAGACAGCGTGCTTGAAATACTGCCTGAAAATATCCAGGCACTGACCCTTAATGGAAATCTCAAGATACTGGAAGGGGATACAAAGGGTGCAGAGGAGGCATATGTTAAGGTAAAAGATATTAATCCTTCCGATGCAGGCGCCTATCTGAGGCTTGGCGTTCTTTATAACATGACCAAAAGGGTTGAAGATGCAAAAGGCATGCTTCTTAAAACACTTGAAATTGACTCAAACAGGGTAGAAGCTCTTGGTATTCTTGTCGGAATCCTGGCAAAAGAAAAGAAATATGATGAGGCTATTGAGCTGTGCAACACCTACAGCGCAAAGGCAGGGGATAAAAAGCCATTACTTGCTATAATAGAATATCTGCGCGGGAATTTATACATTGAGCAGGAAAAAACAGATGAAGCCAGGGGATATTTTGAAAAGGCAATAGAGACAGACCCAAATCTGCTGCCTCCATATGAAATTCTGGCTAGGATTTCCTTAAAAGACAAAAATTACATGGATGCCATAAAGAGGTACGAAGAGATAATTGCAAAAAAGCCGGATTATCTGGCCGGGTTTATGGCAATTGGCACTATATATGACCAGCAGGGTGAAAACCAGAAGGCAGAAGAGTTCTACCGGAAGGCGCTGGCAATAAAGAAGGATTTTGGCGCTGCTGCAAATAACCTTGCATGGAAACTTGCAGAAAAGGGTGAAAATATAGATGAGGCCCTTGAGTATGCAAGGATCGCAAAGGAGCAGATGCCAGATAACCCCTCTGTAATGGATACACTGGGGTGGATATATTACCTTAAGGGTAGTTACCTGAATGCTATATCAGAGTTCCAGGACAGTGTTGAGAAGGTACCTGATAATCCTGTTATAAACTATCATCTTGGTATGGCATTGCTTAAAAATAATAAACCGGTGGAGGCTGGAGAGTATCTGAAAAAGGCGCTGGAACTTGATCCCGGTTTTAAGGGAGCTGATGAGGCAAAGAAGGCCTTAAAGGAGATAGAGGCTGGAGTAAATCAGTAGAAGTCAAAATACAGTAGACAGAATGAAATTCACCTTTTTTTCTGTCTATTGTTTGCTCTCTACTGTCTACTCCCTACTATAATAGGCTTTAAAGATAATGAAAAATTTCCCCTTTAAAATTCTTTTTTTATGTATCTTCTTCCCGCCTGTACTTTATATCTTCAGTCTTAACGGGCTTGAAATGTACCTGCAGAAAAGGACAGAAGATAAGGTGTCCTCCCTGATTATTAAAAATGACAATGAACTATATGAAGGGCGGTACTCTGTAAAGGATGAAATAAGCAGGAATATTGGTAATTTTCTTAAAGATAAGGCATACTTGTACAGCCTCGGTATAAACACAAATATAATAATCAAGACAAAGGGTAACAGGGTATTATATCCTGCACAACTGAGCGGAGATATAAATGAGTATCAGCATGACACAGGTGATACTCATAACTATATGGATATTGCCACTGAAAACTATAAAATACTCAATGAAGGACTGGTAATATCAACTGAAATCAGGATAAGAAGTAA
>CAZCMD010000134.1:0-13514 GCA_964499695.1 uncultured Desulfatiglans sp. | reverse complement strand
CGCCCCTACGATTCCTTAGCCTGAACGATATGTTCGCTTAACTTTTTAACATATATGGTAAAGGATCAAATCTCCGAATAGCTCTTGGATAATTTGTTATGTGAGTTACTCGGAGATTTGGTTTTAAATTAAAAATACAGTCCGACCCATAAAAGAATAGAAACTAAAAAAAGTAAGCCTGATGGATGTTTACCTTTAGAACTAATAATGCCTGATAGACCAATAATGGCCAAGGGTATAGCTATTGCATTTACACTTAACCGGGAAGGAGTATTAGTTCTTGCCAGGTCGATGATAACTACTCCTATACTCCACCATGCAAGAGTAGTAAGATGCCAGGCGCGTCTAAGTTTTTTACGCCAATTTATCCTTTTATCTTTATAAATTGAATCAAATACATCACTGTTTATTAATGGCCCAATAGTTCTTTTTTCTCCAAGTATTGAATGGGTCAGACTAACTATAAACAAAATAATTGCTGATATAATAAAATAGAGATTCATGCCTCTTCTCCTGAGATTACTATTTGCATCTGGCATTAGAAGACAACGATATGGCAGGTATCAAAAAAAATTATAACGATTTTTCGATACTGTCAGTGCAAGTTAAGGCCAGGGTACATGGGTGAAATATTTTTTGCCCCTACGACTCCTTAACCTGAACGATATGTTCGCTTATACTCTTAACATAAATTATCTTGTCATCACCGGGCGCATAAAAATCCTTTAATCGCGCCTCTGCCCTGTATCCACACCTTTCATAGAATCTACGAGTAGGGATATATAGATCCTTTGAAGAGGTCTCCACATATATGTGATCCCCATTCATTCCGGCGATCTCCTTTTCTGATCTCTCCATAATGATTTTTCCAAGGCCCATGCCCCTTGATTCATTATGTACTGCTATCCAGTATAGATCAAAGCTCGTAAGTGTGCCGGGGATCGGACCAAAGCACGAATAACCAGTAACCCTTTTATCAAGCTCCATGAAAAGAAAGAAGTATCCGCTTGCAGTTCCTTTCTCTAGCCTCTCCTCCACAAGTTCTGCTGCCACATCAAGCTCTTCATCATTAAAAAAGCCGGTTGATCTTACAACATCTACAATATCGTCTATGTCAGTAGAGACAGGCTCTTCACGCCATGTAATATTGTTACAATTCAAATTATTTCTCTTTTCCATTTTTTTGTGAGATCAGGCTCCTGATTGGACTGTTACTGTGATTTGAGATGCCGGCATCCCATAGTCCTTTGAAAAAATGCTGGGCATTGGTGCCCAGGGAGCGGATTTTATATCCACCCTCCTGTATTATTATTGTGGGTAACCTTATAGAACCGATTATTTGACCTATAACCGTAAAATCCTTTGGTAAAAGCGGCCATGTCCCGGTCGGATCGCCCTTTGCTGTATCCAGCCCCAGAGAGACTATTAGAAATCTGCATCCGGTTTTGATTATCTTTTTAACAGAATATTCGAGTGCCTTTTTATACTGTTCAAAGGTGATATGTTCTGGCAGAGGCACATTTATATTAAAGCCCGACCCATCTTTCTCACCTGTTTCATCCGTGAATCCGCTGAAATACGGGTATGCAAAGCTCGGATGGCCGTGTATCGATATAGTAAGGACATCAGATCTTCCATAAAAGATATTCTGCGTACCATTACCATGGTGATAATCAATATCAAGCACCGCAACCCTTCCGTATCGGCTGAGATAGTTGGCCGCGACAGCTGCAGAATTGAAATAGCAGAACCCTCCAAACACATTATGCTCGGCATGATGGCCTGGCGGCCTGACAAGTGCATAGCCGAACCTGTAACCTTCGAGCACCTTTTCAGTAACGGTAAGGGCGCAGTCCACAGCCCTCTTTGCTGCGAGATAGGCGTTTTCATTTATTGGCGTGAAGGTATCAATACAGTAATACCCTGCCCTTACCGGCAGCTCCTTTGGCGGCCGGCTGTTGTTTCTTATCGGAAACACATAGGGATAGAGGGACCTGCCCTTTTCCACCATCGTGCATACTTTTTTAAAATAATTATAATAGCCCTTATCATGAACTGACAGGATATGTTTTTCCGGAAAATGTTTGACTGCTGTCTGCTCAAAAATCCCCATTAAACTGATCTTTTCCAGGATACGATTGACCCTTACAGGGGCTTCAACATAACCCCTTTCACGTATATGATGAATTCCATGCCTGTCGTTTACAGCAAGGATAATAGACTGATCAACAGACCTGATATTTTTTACCTTTACCGGTAAGTCCTCTTTTACATATTTTGGCCCTCTTAACATGACAGGCTGGTCAGAAAACGAAGCTATAACCATGTTTATATAGTTCAGAGGACAGAGATCCCCGTATTTTCTCTCAAGAATTGCCCTGACAACCTTCCTGGTCCACTCCCGCAAAAGAATCCCTGTTTTACCCAGATTATCATATACAAGATATGGCGGGCATTCTCCCCCGGGAACAAGAGGTGTTTCATAGGCCGTATTTACTAAAGGCCTGGCCCCGAACTTTTCATAAAACCTTAGACGTGCGATATTCTGTTTCAGTATCTCTCTGTCGCTGCACAGTGCAGGATCATCAGGGAGACACTCAAAAAAGAGGCCGACTGCATTCAGCCCAAGGGCCTCCCGTCTTATCCTCTCATATAGGATGCTCCCAATGCCCCGGCCAGTGCCATGTTCTGTTGTGGAAATAAAATCAAGATAGCAGAACCTCAGGTCAGGTGCATGCTGAAGCACTGCAAAACCCTTTATTTTCCCCCTATCCCCTTCAGCAACAAACAGGATGGATCTAAACCGGTATTTAAGGGGGTTTACAAGCTGATCGGGCAGTTTCTGTATAACCTCTTCGGATAAAAGAGGAAACTGTATACGCAGAATTTCCTGTACTCTTACAATGATCTCTCTATCCACAGGAAGAATATCATCATATATGCGCCTGATCCTGAACATTCATTATACTCCTATAAAATATTCCTTGAATCATTGATGATTCTCTTTAATACATCTTCCATCTTTAACCCGGACTGGCCCGCTGCCGCCATAAATCCTGCATCGGGCGAGATGCAGGGGTTTGCATTAACCTCAAGCACAAAGGGGTTATTAGCCGTATCAACCCTGAAATCCACCCTGCAATACCCGCCCATATTAAAGAGCCGCCAGCATTTGAGCGAGATATCCTTCAGGCGGTTATTCAGCGGGATGTCATCTTCATTAAAATCAAATGACCTTACAGTATTGCTGTATTCAAATGTATGTTCGGCCCACTTGGCATCATAGCCTACTATCTTCTTTTTCTTATCGTCATATGATACGAACCTTATTTCAGCAGGGGAGAGCACCTCCGGCCCATCCGGGCCTGCCAGCATGGAGAGGTTGAATTCCCTTCCATCTATATACTCTTCCGCAAGACACATGCCCCCCAGGCTCCCTTTCCTTTTTTCCATTTCATCAAGAAGTTCTCTGCTCGACGCAGGCATTATTATAGATGAGTCATCAAGCCCGATAGATGCATGTTCCCATACGGATTTGATTATATATTCGCCATTAAGGGTAATATCTCTGTTTCTCAGATCCGCCTGGGTAAAGCAGGCAGGTGTCGGGATACCATTTGCCATGAGTAGTTCCTTTGCAAGGCACTTGTTCGAGGTCTTATACATGGCATCTGTCTTTGAGCCGGTGTAGGGGATGTTCAGTGTATCAAAAATGGCCGGGGCAAGGTGTATAAGGCTGCCCCTCCCTCCGACTGATTCAACAAGGTTGAATATGAGATCAGGGTCAGAATTGCTGATCAATTCTTTAAAGGCATCCAGGTTGAGGCTAAAACCCGCCTCAATAACCTCGTGCCCCATTGAAACAAGGGCTTCTCTTACACTCTGTGCCTGTATCAATACATCGGCGTGATCCGGGGAGATATCGCTGATATCCTTGATATCTCTGATATCCCCGGATGCGGGTTTGTCATAAACAATAATTATTTTCATCTCTGATTTGCGCTTTTACATGATGGCGTGTTGATTCTTTCTAGCGCAGATTCAATGATGCGTTTTATAAGCTCCTGGTAACTGATACCGTTGAGTCTGCAAAGTATGGGGAGGTCTGATATTGTGGGATTTAACCCTGCAAGGGGGTTTACCTCTAAGAAATTGGGCACGCCATTTTCATCTGACCTCAGGTCAATACGGCCTCCGTCACGGCAGCCCAGTCCACGCCATGCGGCAATAGAGGTCTCTATTGCCTTAAGTGCCTCCGGATCATTTACAGCTTTATATTCCACCCTGGTTTCAAAATACTGTTTGTTTGCGTATGAGTATGAATCAGGCTCAGCGCCCTTATCCTTGTGAAGGATAACCTCCATTACCCCTGTGGAGGAAGCCTTTTCACCTGTGCCGGTGATGCCAACCGTGAACTCCCTTCCGGGGAGAAAGGCCTCCAGTATAGCAGGCTGTTTAAAGGTATCTAAAATCCATTTGCAGGCATCATAGAGCCCTTTCCTGTCTTTGATCTTTGAATCTGGCCCTATGCCCTTGCCAGTCCCCTCTGCCACAGGTTTTGCAAAAAGGGGGAATGACATTGTGCATTTATCAAGGTCAGTTAAAGTGTTGATCACCTGAAAATCAGGTGTGGGCACACCGATGTCCCTTAATATATGTTTGGTCATCCCCTTGTGCAGGGCAACAGAAAGTACAAGGGGGTCTGAAAAGGTGTAGGGGATGTCATAGGCATCAAGCAGGGCAGGGATCTGTGCCTCCCTGCCAAAGCCCCTCACGCCCTCTGCTATGTTAAAGACCATGTCCCAGCGGTCACCTGCAACGAGCCTTTCTGTGAGTTCAAAAATATTACCTATCCGGTCTGTCTCAAACCCGAGGTTCTTTAAAGAACCTTCAATCCCTTCTATGGTATCAGGAGAGTCAAACTCGGCTGCATCCTCTTTGCTCATGCCGTGTGCCAGGTAGTACTCTTTTAAATCATAGGTTAAGCCTACCTTCATAGCACGGGCACCTGTTCTCTGGCAGGCCCGCCTTTAAAGCGGTAGCCATTCAATCCTATTCTTCCGCCCGGGTCAGGATATTTGTAACTGCCGCCCTTGTAATTGGTAAGAAGCAGGTCATCGCCATCCCTTCCTGTTATATAATCAGGAAGAAGCGGTATCTTGCCTCCACCGCCAGGGGCATCGATAACATAGGTCGGGATCGCATAACCTGTTGTATGTCCCCTGAGTCCGTTAATAATCTCAAGGCCCTTTTCAACCGATGTACGCACATGCCCTGAACCGGGGATGGGGTCGCACTGGTAAAGATAATATGGTTTTACCCTTGCCTTGAGAAGGCCATGAACCAGGGATTTGATAGTCTCCACATTATCGTTAATACCGGAAAGCAGAACGGTCTGGCTCCCTAAAGGTATGCCGGCATCGGCAAGCCTCTCGCATGCCTGGACTGTTTCGGGTGTCAGCTCTTCTGGGTGTGTAAAATGAATGCTCATCCATAAGGGGTGATATTTCTTAAGCATCCTTGTTAATGATGGTGTAATTCTCTGTGGCAGGACAACGGGCACCTTTGTGCCTATCCTGATCATTTCCACATGCTCGATCTTCCTTAAATTTGAAAGAAGCCATTCGAGCGATTCATCTGAAAGGGTGAGAGGATCACCTCCGGAAAGGAGGACATCCCTTACCGACTTGTTCTCATTGATGTAGTTGATAGCCTTTTCCCACCTGGTCCTGTCAGATACGGGGCACTGGCTCATGCCAACCATGCGTGAGCGTGTGCAGTACCTGCAATAACTTGAGCAGAAGTCTGTCACAAGAAAAAGTACCCTGTCAGGATACCTGTGTACAAGTCCGTGAACAGGGCTGTCAGAATCTTCGTGAAGGGGGTCTTCATCCTCGCCATAGGAGAGGATAGACTCGGCTGTTATCGGGACTATTGCCCTTCTGATGGGATGATCAGGATTATCCCTTTCAATAAGGCTCGCATAATAGGGGGTAATATTAAGTGGCAAACCGCTTTCGGATAGACCAATGGCGTTTATCTCGTCATCGGTTAAACTGATAATCTGCTCCAGGCTGTTAAGATCACGGATCCTGTTCCTGAGCTGCCACTGCCAGTTGTTCCATTCAACAGATGAGACTTCAGGATAATATTTTTTTCTGAAGGATGCTGTTTTCTGGCCTGTTTTAAATTTTGGAGAACTGTAAACACGTCGGAGGGTAGTTACTTTGGTTTTTGAGTGTAATGCCTTTGTTTCTGGGGAAACAGGCATTACGCCAATACTGGGAGGCTCAAAGTCCTCCGTGATAACTGTATCAAATTTCATCTTCTCTCCCTTTAAATTGGTTTTAATATAAAACAAAAATCTTGTGACACTCATTGCATTCGGCGTGCCAACCTGTATCTTATTGAAAATATTAAGCAAATAAGAGCATCACAAAAAACATAGAACATAAAATTCCTGTTTTATTTTGTATACATGGAATAGAGAGGGTTTTAATCCACCTGTTGATATCAAGACCCTTTGTTAATACAGGATGGGGTATAAAGGAATTATATGTTCCTATATTTAACATATAGGAACATATAATTCCGAAAAAGAAAAATGGGTGTATTTTTTAGTGCCTAAAAAGGTTTTGCATCATCAATAAGCATGATCGGTATGTCATCTTTTATCTCATAGAGGAGCCTGCACCTTTCACATATGAGCCCGTCTCCTTTATCATTCAGGTAGATCTCCCCCTTGCATTTGGGGCAGGCGAGTATTTCCAGTAGTTCTTTACTCAGGCTCATTTTCATTTCTCCTTTTTTATTTATTTGTAATTCCCAGCGATTAATGACCAAGTATTTTATCGGCCCTTTCCTTAATTATACTAAAGAATCTTTTCTCGTCCGGTTCAATAACAAATTTTATGGAAAGCAGGGCAATATTTTTTTTATCAGGGGCAACCTCTCTTATCCTTGCCCAGTCCTTTTCCGTGGTGACAAGCATATCAGCCTTTACGACCTTTCTCTCCTCTTCAAGTTTAATGAGATCCTCCCTGGTGAATGGGTAATGGTCACCAAATGCCCTGAATGATAATATGTTTACCCCCAGGTCAGAAAGGCTTTTTCTGAATGATTCCGGTCTTGCAATGCCGGAGAAGGCGACCGCAGATTTTCCGCTGACAGATGCGAGGTCTTTCTCTTCACCGGTACATGGATAAATTATTTTGTCAGGGCAATGGTCGCCGGTAAAAACAGGCTTGCCCGTTATATGAGGGGTGTTACAGCATGGGGAAAGGCCATTAAATCGGGTAAATACTATCATGTCGGCCCGCCTTAACCCGGAAATGGGCTCCCTTAAAGGGCCCCGGGGTAAGAGGTGCATATTTCCGAACGGGCTCTTTGCATCGGCAAGCACTACATCGAGATCACGCGCAAGGCGTATATGCTGGAACCCGTCATCAAGTATAAAAAACTCCGTATCAAAACATCTTTTTGCCTCAACGCCTGCAAGGTATCTGGCAGGGGAACAAACAACAGGCACACCTTTAAGTGAACTCGCAATGAGCCAGGGCTCATCCCCTGATATCTCAGGGCTAAGAAGGATATCCTTTCCGTCAGCAACAACCTGTGCACCTTTTTTGATCTTACCGCCATAACCCCGTGACAGCACAGCAACCCTGTACCCCTGGGCCTTTGCCCATCTTGCAACCATAATAACTGCGGGCGTCTTTCCTGTGCCTCCGACAGTTATATTGCCTACACTTAGGACAAAACCGGGGAGTCTTCTGCCCCTGTTCAATATGAGGGCATTTCTTGTCCTCACGCCGATTCCATACAAAAAGGAGAAAAAGGCCAGCGGAATGGTATAAAGGTGAAGACCTCTTGCCTCATGTATATGTGACCAGTCAGTTCGATGCAATATCATCCTCGACAATCTATATTACACGGCTTCAGGGGGTACATCAGTCTCACCTCTTACACGCTCACAGGGAGTTCCACGATAAAGCGTGTCCCCTTCGGGTTATTGTCTATCACATCAACAAAACCCCTGTGGTCTTTAATAATCTGGTTCACAATGGCAAGACCAAGGCCTGTCCCGTGGCTCTTTGTGGAAAAATAGGGCTCGAATATCCTCTTTTTATCCCCGTCCGGCACACCTTCGCCATTATCAGAGACCTCAATCCTTGCCAGATCAAGCTCCTTATCATATGCGAGCGCCACATTAACCTCTCCTTGATAGCCTGCTGCGGTAATGGCATTATCAAGGAGGTTTATCATTACCCTCTTTATCTGTTCATTATCAAAATTGAAGACAGGCACAAAAGCGGAATCCATGTATGAAACCTTTACCTTGTTCTGTGTCTCCTGATAGAGGGCAACCGCCTCACTCACCGTCTTATTCAGGTCAGCGGGCGCAGGATTAATGGCCGGCATCCTGGCATAGGAGGAGAATTCGTTAACAAGTCTTTTAAGCACCTCTGCCTCTTTTACAATCATGTCAGTGCATTCGTCAAGCATCTGTGCGTCATCCTTATCAAGCTTGTTGCCTATACGTTTTTTAATGCGCTGGGCCGAGAGCTGTATCGGTGTAAGCGGGTTTTTTACCTCATGGGCGATACGTCTTGCAACCTGACGCCATGCGGCCTCCCTCTGTGCCTTTTCTATCTCGCTGAAATCATCAAATACGGCAACCAGGCCTGAATACCTTCCCAGTTCATCCCTGAGCATATTGAGGGATACAAGCAGAGTAAGGTTCTTATTATCGGCGGTCACTATCCTTATCTGATTCTGCATATAACCCTTTCTCCTTAAGCTCTTGTCTGAAAGAAACTCATTAATAACCTTGACCTGTTCGGGGTTCATCACCTCCCGGTAGTTTTTACCGATAATATTCTTTGACTCTATCCCGAGCATCTTTTCAGCAGATTTGTTGACAGTAAGCAGCCTGCCGTCCAGGTCAGCAGAGATAACCCCTGTGCCGACATTGGCGAGGACTATCTCCATGTAGAGACGCCTCTGTTCTATCTCCATGTTGCTCTTCACCAGTTCCTCGTTTGCCTGCTCCAGTTGTTTTTTGCTATTTTTAAGGTCGAGGGTCATCCTGTTAAAAGAGTTAACAAGTACGCCTATTTCATCAGCCGCCTCAAGGTCGATAAAGAAATTATAATCGCCGGCGGCAATCCTTTCGGTACCTTCGGCAAGCTCCTGTATAGGTACGGTAATGCCCTTTGAGAGATAAAACCCGAACCATACGGAGATAAAGATTATAAGCAGGGTAACAATGGATAACAGGATCCTATATATGATCTTTACAGGGCTTTTAAGCATCTTTGACTGCTGGTATTCTTCAAGACCCCTTGAAACGCTTTTTAACTTATTGGCAAAGGCGGCAGGCAGAAACTCGTCAACAACAATAAGGCCGACAACCGCACTGTTTCCTGTGCGCGAAAAGATAGGTATGATTCCGCTTATCAGATCCCCGTGATCGGTTGATTCCTTAATTCGCATATCGGTAGCCGCATTAAAACAGCTCTCCAGATCCTGCTGGCTGGGACCAATAAAATCTGAAAGGTCCAGAGTCATATCCTGGGCGGTAACCCTAAGCTCTATATTCTGGGAAAAGTATCGTATCCTTGAAAAGCCATACTGCTTACGCTTATCATTTATAAATTTTACCAGGTCGGAATTTTTTTTCAGGAGGGTAAGCCCGTCATAGGTGATAATCCGGCTGATATTGTTTCCAAAGTAGGAAATCTGCTCATTGGTCTTTTCATAATAGTCCTGGCCCAGCGCTATGGAATTTTTCAGGGATCTTTCTATGGGGATATTGTACCAGATCTCTATGGAGCTCGATATAGCCTTGGCAGAAACGAAAAAGAGGATAATAGTCGGCAGCAGGGAGAGCAGGATAAATGCCAGGACAAGCTTGGTCCTGAGCCTGGCGCCCATGATGCCCTTTTTTCTCTCAAACAGCAGCTTCACAAGGTTTCTGACTGTAAGATAGAGGAGGCCAAGGAGGATTATTATAAAGATGTTGATCAGGAAAAAGATAAGAGTGCTGCTTGACCCTGGCAGGTCAAGGCCGAGATCAAAGTATTTTATCCCAACATAGTAAAGGGGCAAAATAACAAGGATAAGACAGAGGATAACTATCCATTCCCGTCTCTGTCTCTTCTTGTCCTGGTTTGCAGATTCCTGATATTTTTGCATTAAAAGACCGCCTCTGTGCCGGAATAGACCTTAAATATAACAAACCCGGAAGACAACCCCTTGAAATGTTTCCGGTATTTGATATTGCAGGCTCATTAAACTTTGATGCCATGATATCCATTGCATTGTTGAATTGCAACAGTATAAAAATAGAGGCTGGCTTGAAGTAAACTGCTCCGGGTCAGGCAGGTAATGGCTCCATGAGGCCAAAGGCGGGTACATGAAATCCCTCTCTTAACCCTTCACGGGGTTCTTCAAGGATTATTTTTTTAAAATATTTTTTATCTGAAGAGAGCTCCTTCAGCATTGCATGATTAAGAGAATGGCCTGATTTATCTACAATAAAGTGGCCGATTATGGGGGAGCCCATCACAGAGATATCTCCCATAAAATCCAGTATTTTGTGTCTTACAAACTCGTTATTATACCTGAGGCCGTCTTCATTTATAACCCTGAAATCATCTATTACAATGGCATTATCAAGGGAACCGCCCTTGGCCAGCCCTGCCTGTCTCAGCATTTCAATGTCCTTTAAAAAACCAAAGGTTCGAGCTCTGCTGATCTCATCAATAAAACTTCTGCCTGAAAAGGTGTAATCATACTGCTGGTTACTGATAAGGGGGTGATGAAAGTCTATTGTAAAGGATATTTTCAGCTCTTTTGAGGGTTTTATTGTTATGGATTTGTTACCTTCCTTGATAGATAGTGGCTTTTTTACCACAATAAACTCTTTGGATTTTTTTTGGATCTTAATACCGGCGCTTTTTAAAAGGAAGATAAAGGGCGCTGCGCTGCCGTCCATGATAGGGACCTCAGGGCCATCTATCTCGATAATGGCATTGTCTATACCGAAACCGAATAAGGCGCTCATAAGATGCTCAATGGTAGAGACATGATTGCCGTTGTTACCGATAACCGTGCACAACGTAGTGTTAATAACACTGTTATGATGGGCCTTTATTTCACACTGTCCTGCAATATCTTTTCTGAGAAATCTGATCCCGGTATCAACTGGGGCAGGCTTTATGGTCATGTGGACCTTTTCACCTGAATGCAGCCCGATCCCTGTACAACTTACCATTTCATGCAATGTACGTTGTCTGAATCCCACGGTTATCTATCTCCCTCTCCTATTGGTCACCTGAAAACCTGCAAAGGGGATGCCATATCATGGCAAGAAAACAGGCTAAATGTTAACATGCTGAAATCAGAATGTTATTTTTCTGTCATTTTTATGTTCGTATTATATTTTGCCATAATACGTATACTATGTGTGTTCTTTTTGCAACACTTTCTTTGTATTGTTGAAAAATAACAACACCTGGGGAATCTATACTGGAAATTCTCTTGTATCATTTATTTCATACATATATGATATCGGATACATTTATGCCCTATAGAAAGGAGAACCACTATTTCTGTTATCAAATTAAAAAACCAAAACCTGTTATTGCTGCTTTTTTCAATTGTAATGCTTCTGAGCGGGTGTTACCCGGCCCTGAAAAAAGAGGCGGCCACCCCATTTGATACGCTCGTGCGGGTGCGTTATTTTTATCCGGATTTCCTTGATGATATGGAGCTAAGTTCCCTGGAACTTGCCGCATCAAATAATCTAAGGTACCTGAACAGGTTGCCAAAAGACAGGTCTTTCAGGTTCGGTGCGGATGTATATAACAGGGACCGCATGATAGAAAGTCAGAATACACTGCTTGATCTTATCAAAAACACAAAAGATCCGGATAAGCTCAAAAAAGAGATAAAGAAACAATTTAACCTGTACAGGGCAACGGGCAGGTCAGGAAATAAAAAGGTGCTCTTTACCGGTTATTTTGAGCCCATATATGATGCGAGAAGGGTGCCTGATGATGAGTATAAATATCCTGTATACCGCATGCCCGATGACCTTATTAAGATTGACCTCTCCCTTTTCAGGGAAAAATACAAGGGTGAAAGTATAACAGCCAGGATTAATGGAAAGGAGGTACTCCCCTATTACTCCAGGATGGAGATAGAAGGAGAAGAGTATCTTAGCGGTAAAGGTCTTGAAATAGCATGGCTTAAAGACCCTGTTGATGTTGCGTTTCTTCACATACAGGGGTCGGGCAGGCTCAGGATGGAGGATGGGACCTTTATCCCTGTTGGTTACGAGGCATCCAATGGCAGAAGTTACAGAAGCATAGGAAAATACCTTATAGAAAATGGGTATCTCACAAAGGAAGAGACCTCCATGCAGAGTATCCGTAAACTTTTAACAGAGCGGCCTGAGATAGTAAATGATACCCTGAACTATAATGATTCATATATCTTTTTCAGGGAACTTAAGGATGGCCCGCTTGGTAACATAGGTGTCCCCCTTACACCGGGCAGGTCAATTGCCCTTGATTCGCGGCTCTTTCCAAAGGGGGCCATCTGTCTTGTCAAGAGCGAGAAGCCTGTTGAAAACAGTAAGGGCGAGATAGAGAACTGGCAAAAATTCTCAAGGTTTATGATCAACCAGGATACAGGCGGTGCCATAACAGGTGCCGGCAGGGCCGATATCTTCTGGGGGAACGGCGCTTACGCAGAGCTTGCTGCAGGCCACATGAAGCATGAGGGTGAATTGTATATCCTGATAAAAAAGTGAGAAAAGTATATTTAATGGCCATGGATTTAACAGAAAAGATACAGGCGCTCCTGACTGAACAGAGTCCGAGCGTGATAGAGAATAAAAAGGGTCTTCTTATCCATGCGGCTGTACTTATCCCCATATGTGAAACACCTGATGGATATGAGGTGCTTTTTACTGAAAGGACTCACAGGGTGGAACATCATAAGGGGCAGATATCGTTTCCCGGGGGTTCGGTTGAGGCTCATGACAGGGATTATCAGGAGACCGCCCTGCGTGAAACAGAAGAAGAGATAGGTGTTTCGCCCCATGATGTAAAGGTGCTGGGCCGGCTTGATGATGAACTAACAATGGCCACAAATTTTATTGTCCACCCGTTTGTCGGGAAAATCCCCCACCCATATGAATTTGTAATAAACCGGTATGAGGTGGAGAGGATAATTCCTGTACCCATTGAAATCTTTTTACATGAAAACGCCCACCTTCACCCGGCCTTTTTAGATTTTAAGACCTTTGTGTATGAAGGCCCTGTTTACAGGTATGAAGAGATTACCATATGGGGCGCCACAGCCAAGATAATGCATAAATTTATGGGGCTTATAAGTGTAATTTAAGCTTGCCTGAAAAGCCCTAATAGTATATATGTACACCCCTGATCGGGATGTGGCTCAGTCTGGTAGAGCACCGCGTTCGGGACGCGGGGGTCGCTGGT
>CAZCMD010000133.1:0-13600 GCA_964499695.1 uncultured Desulfatiglans sp. | reverse complement strand
GATAAACTCTTTGAAGTCTTTTGGAAGAGTTTTCATAGAAGCTTTTCCTCATCTGTTCAAGGGCCTGAAACCTCTCAGCTACTGGCCTTGAAAGCCAGAAGTCTTTTTCTTTAGGCTCCTTACCCATGGGATATATATTTATTGTTTTTTTCATATTACATCTCCGAATTTTTTAAATATATAGAATTAATTTCAAGGTTTCAACACCATTATCAGGACAGAGGTATTATTTAATCGATAACCTTTCGCTCGATTTACTCAATTTAGAAGGCATTCCAGGACTTTTAAGTGGCCAAGAAATTCAACCCGACGGATATTTTTCGTTTTTACTTCTTATTTTATCCAACATCATTTATAATCCAGGCCGAAAATGCAATTATACTATAAACAGCATATTAATATCTGTGAAAACCAGAAAAACTCCTTAGTAGATCGGCATATTCTGATCTCAAACGAATATATGCGTATTATGCACAATTGCATACTACAATATTTTGGAGCGAGATAGATGAACATCCTGATATTTACAGACCTTGACGGTACGCTCTTAAATCATGAAGATTATTCATATGAAGATGCCCTGCCATCACTTACAAAAATCAGGCAGGCAGCTATACCTTTGATACTGACTACAAGCAAGACTCATCCTGAGATAGAGATGCTTCAGATTGAAATCGGGATTGATGATCCCTTTATTGTCGAAAACGGTGCAGCAATATTTTTTCCCCCCAGTTATACAAATTTTTTATTTAAAGATTTGAATGGGGAACCGCCATTTCAGATTTCCCAGACCATACAGTTAGGCATAAGTTATGGTCGGATAAGGTCCTTTATTGAGGAGATCCGGGATCAGTTTAATATCAGGGGATTTGGTGATATGTCAGTCAGGGAAATCGTTGATATGACTGGTCTCACCTTAAAAAGGGCAGAATATGCAAAGATGCGCGAATTTACTGAACCGTTCATTATGGATAATGATGAGGATATTTACATACTTCAGGAGGCTGCAATAAAGCGTGGCATTAAGATTACAAAGGGTGGAAGATTTTATCATATGATCGGGATGAATCAGGATAAAGGAGAGGCAGTTAAGATAGTGCGGAATATTTTTGATCGGAAGCTTGGAGAAAAACATCTGACAATCGGTCTAGGTGACAGCATTAATGACCTTCCAATGCTTCGGAATGTTGATATTCCGGTTCTTATACCTAATCCGGAGAAAGGCATACTGGAGGCAAGTTTTCCAGGCCTCATAAGTGCAGTGAACACCGGGTCAAAAGGATGGAATGATGTTATATTGAGGCTTTTGGATGAATTTAAGGCAGGCAATTCTTGATATATTCAGGGAGGGGCTGCTCGCGGCGCTCCCTGAAAACTTGATACGTGACTCTGTCACTGTTTCTAATGATGGATTAGTGATTGAAGAAAAATGTTTCCCCATCAGTAAAAACTCGAATATTTATATCTTTGGAAGCGGGAAGGCATCAATCGGCGCTGCAAAGGCGCTTGAGGCAATGATGAAGGACAAAATTGCAGGTGGCCTGATCATTTCAAATTACATGGACTCATCCCTTGAAAAAATTAACACCTTTGCAGGTTCCCATCCGGTTCCCGATGAAAGAAGCCTTAAGGCAGCAGACCTCCTTATAGATAGATTATCTGCGCTTACAGAAGATGATTTTTTTATCTATATCCTTTCCGGAGGTTCATCAGCGTTAATTGAAAGACCTGTTCAGCCACTCAATATAAAAGACCTTCAGGAGACATCGACATTGCTGATGAATGCCGGGGCAACCATTTATGAGCTGAATGCCGTCAGAAAACACCTGTCAGCAATAAAGGGAGGGCATCTGGCAAGGATGACAAAGGCAAAGGGAGTCGTGCTTGCTATCTCGGATGTAATCGGTGATGACCTTAAGGTAATAGGCTCAGGGCCTTTTTACATGGACAGTTCAACCTTTGCTGATGTATGGGATATCTTCTCAAGATTCAACCTGCTTCATAAGATCCCGTCTTCAGTAGTCACCCATATAGAAAAAGGGCGGGCGGGCGAGATAAAAGAAACACCAAAAATGGAACCCCCGCATATAAAGCATATCGTTATCGGCAGCAACAGAAAGGCATTGGAAAGGGCAAAGGAAAAGGCCGAGTCTCTTGATATAACCGCCCATATCCTGACATCAAGGCTCAGGGGAGAGGCAAGGGAGATTGCAAAGGTCATTATATCAATGGGGGAGGAGATAGCCGAGACCCTGAATCCATCTGATACTCCTGTTTGTCTTATATTTGGTGGTGAAACCACTGTTACTGTTAAAGGGGATGGAAAGGGGGGAAGAAATCAGGAGATGTGTCTTTCCGCATTGAGGGAAGTGGGTAGTAGACAGGGAATGGTCTTTTTAAGCGCCGGCACTGATGGGATCGATGGCAATACCGGTGCTGCCGGCGCAGTGGTTGACTGTAACAGTTTTAAAAAGGCAGAGGAGCTTGGATTAAAAATAGACGATTACCTGAAAAGAAATGAATCTAATAACCTGCTGTCAATGACAGGAGACCTGATCACTATGGGGCCGACAGGCATAAACATTATGGACATTACAATACTATTAATTGGAGGTAATAAAAGATGACACCAAGTATGAGATTTTCTACAGCATTAAGGCCGCATGTGCGGAATAAAATCGAGCAGATGGATCATGCGGATATAGTAGTTGGCGTGCCATCATTTTCCAGCGCCCAGTCAATTGAAAATGTACTCAAAATGATCTTTAAAGGGATTAAACAGCATTACCCGGATCGCAGGGCATTTATAGTCGTTTCTGATGGTGGCTCCACTGATGATACCAGAGAGGTGGCGAGGTTAGTTGATCCAAAGTCCTATAATATTGACAGCATAGTCACCATTTACAGGGGGCTGCCAGGCAAGGGGTCAGGGTTAAGGGCTGTCCTTGAGATTGGGGCCTTTCTGAAGGCAAGGGCAGTGGCATTTTTTGACTCTGACCTGATGTCCATCACCCCAGAATGGGTCAAAAGCCTGATTGATCCTGTCATTGATGGATATGACTTTGTTGCCCCTGATTATAACAGATATAAACTGGATGGAACCATTACCAATACTATTGCCTATAATCTGACAAGGGCCCTTTACGGCCAGAAGATACGGCAGCCGATCGGTGGGGATTTTGGTGTTTCACCGGCACTCGTCAGGCATTACCTTAATCAGGATGTATGGGAGACAGATATAGCCAAGTTCGGTATTGATATATGGATGACTACCTCAGCAATTGTCGGCGGTTTCAGGATCTGCCAGGCCAAACTCGGGGCAAAGGTTCATGGCCACAAGGACCCCACAGCTGACCTTGGCCCCATGTTCAGGCAGGTTGTTGGGACAACATTCCAGCTTATGACACAGTACCAGGACTACTGGATGAATGTGAAAGGATCAAAGGAGGTGCCATCCATCGGCGAGGCCGCTGGCCAGGAGGCTGAGCCGTTTGAGATCGATCATTTAAGCCTCATTGAATATTTCAAGGTAGGCATGAAGAATTTCAGCGGGGTATGGAAGAATATAATTGCTGAAAACGACATGAAGTCGATAAATGATCTTGCCACTGTCGATAAACCTGATCAGTTCAATCTGCCGATCGAGACATGGGTTAGGATTGTTTACCAGTATGCAGGTACATTTAAGGAATCGCCCAGACAGCGTTTCAAAGTGCTTGACACGATGATCCCCCTTTATTACGCGCGCATAGCCTCTCTTGTAAATGAATTAAAGGATAAAAATGCAATGGAGGCAGAAGATCATTTCGAGGCACAGGCAAAGTGCTTTGAAGAGCTTAAGGGGTATATGGTTGAAATATGGAACAGAAAGGGAGGTGCGTAAAATGACAGATTTCAGCGAGAGCGGCATTATTACCACACTGCAAAACCTGGTAAACAGGGATGCTGCAGACTTTAACAGGGAGTTGAAGGATATCTCAAAAGATAAAAATATGGTACTGCTTCTGCCTGCCCTGGTCTCTGAATTTGACGGCCCTGCAATGCCTAATATTATTAAGAGCCTTATGGAGGTGGAGTATCTTCAAAAAATCGTTTTATCTCTGGATCAGGCAGATGAATGCCAGTTTAAAAAGATCAAAGAGATAATGGCGCCATTGCCTTCAAAGGTAAGGATTGTGTGGCATGATGGACGGAGGATGAAAGAGCTCCTTCAGGAGCTTAAGCATGCCGATTTCACACTTGGCGAGCCCGGCAAGGGCAGGTCTGTCTGGATGACCATGGGTTATATACTTGCTGACCCCTATGTGGACGCGATTGCCCTTCATGACTGCGATATCGTTAATTACAGTAAAGAGATGCTTGCAAGGTTAATTTATCCTATTGCTCATCCGGCAATGGATTTTGAGTTCAGCAAGGGGTACTATGCAAGGGTGACTGAGAAACTTTACGGGCGCGTTACCCGCCTTTTTTATACCCCGCTTATCAAATCCATGAAACGTATCCTTGGGTATAATGCATTTATAGATTATCTCTCAGATTTTCGTTATGCACTTTCCGGTGAGTTTGCATTTGTAAGCAACCTTGCACGCAGGATAAGAATATCTCCTACATGGGGCCTTGAGGTATCCATGTTAAGCGAGGTTTACCAGATGACATCAGTAAACAGGATCTGCCAGGTAGAGATAAGCAACACCTATGAACACAAGCATCAGGTACTTGAAAAAAATAGACCTGACAGGGGGCTTATCCGCATGGCGACAGATATTGCAATGGCTCTCTTCAGGGTGCTGAGCCAGGATGGCATAAAAATCAGCCAGTCCTTTTTCCGGACGCTTTTAACATCGTATATGCAGGAATCACGTATTGCGATTGAGAAATATAATGCACTATCACTCCTGAACGGGCTGGCTTATGACCGCCATACGGAGATCGAGGCAATAGAGGCATTCATTGGTTGTCTGAAGGTGGCAATGGAAGAGTTTGTAAAGGACCCTGTAGGCATCCCCATGCTCAGCGCCTGGGTGAGAATAGAGGCAGCCATCCCTGATTTTTCTGACAGACTCAGGGATGCTGTTGAAGAGGATAACATGTAACTGCACCACATATATCAGGGCTGTTAAAGATAATAGACTTCAACAGCCTTGGTGTTACTGTATCTTAGAAGGTGTTAAGTTTTTTATACCTACCCCCTATTTCGTACGAGGTTGTTTATATGAATGACAGCCAAAACTGTATCTCTCTAAATTTAATAAAATTTTTTTCTTGCTTGACAGAAGGATTATAGGATGTCTCATATTCTCCTTACTACAAACTACTACGCTGGGTGAAAAGCTAGCCGGAAAAGAATTCTTGCTACTAAAACGTTCCATATCGTCCAAATAAGGGTAGACATGAGATTTAGTATAGTTGAGATCTTTGCTATCTCCGGAAAGATAACGCCAAAAACCGAGAACACTCCCAGGGTCAGAACAATACCGAGCCAGGCAGTGGCTTTGCTGAATGCTTTTATTCTAAGCATGAGCAAAGAAGATATAAGGAGTTCAATGCTAAATGTAATCATGTACAATACCCAACATGTACCATAATTGAGTGCGCCTAAGGTCTCAGCGGCTATAAGGTATTGATTTCGTGCGATGTCTGTTGTCGCTTTGGTATATAGGTCATTAAGATAAAACATTTCCAAAACTGGCCTCATAAAAAACGCCAATATACAAGAAATCAGACCAAAAGTCAGGGCGATCAGCGCATAAGATTCATTTGCTTGTTTGGTGGAAAAATATATAGCAAGGAAGAACGGGATTATTACAAATGTTGAGATAACCATTGTGAAATCAAGAGACATCAGCCCCTGGAATTTGTTGTTTTGAATAGCTGAAAAAATGTCAACTGCAGAAGTAAGTCCCATCTTGAATGGCAATATAAAATAAACAACAACAGTCAGAACTACTAGGATCGATATAATAATACCGCATATTCCTCCAATAATATACAGTTCCTTCCAGCGTTCATGGGCGATACCAGTATCAGGTATTTGGTTCATTTTTGTCCTTTTAAAGTTATAAATGGAAAATCTTTTAATTACATACCGTGAAAAAGTAAACAAAACCCGAATGTTTGTAAATTTAATTTTCAAAGAAAGCGTATATTTCTGCATTTAAAGAGTAACAATTTTAATACCAGATAAAAGAATGTCCCCTTTCGCTCATAGCGCCTGAATGTGAATATAGGCAGCCATCCCTGATTATTCTGACAGGCTCAGGGATGCTGTTGAAGAGGATAATATGTAACTATTGTTTATCCAGGTATAAAACAAAGAGAATGGGTGATTAGCCATGAAGAGATGAGCAAATCCCTGAAAAAGCTTTCAGCCGTAAGCGATCAGCTGTCAGCTAAATCATTTTTCACAACCTTTTGTAGACAAGGCATAGCTCTGATAATGTAGAGACGGGTTTAAAACCCGTCTCTACGGATGATCATTTATATCTTCCCCATCATCTCCTTGTATGACGATCAGGAATCAACGCTATTTCAGATTATAATGCCCCCATACCGGAAACTTCGGCGCATCTTCCGCCTTACCATCCTCAGGCGATTTGGGTTTAAGGTATTCGGGCGGCCTTACTATCTCATACCTCAAGGCATTTGGTTTACAGGTTATTATGCAGAGCCCGCACCCCTTGCATTTTTCAGGTATCACATGGGCCTTTACCCTTTTGAGGTTACCCTCTACAGGCTTAAACTCAATGGCCTCAAAATAGCATCGTTTTTCACACTGTTTACAGCCGGTGCATTTCTCATCATCCACTACCGCTGCAAAACGATTGGGGGTCATGAGGTCATAACGCTTAGATTGTCTTATTGGAAATAGGTTTTCACAGCAGGTGTCACAGCAGTAGCAGTCACCCCAGTGCACAAGCCCTGCCCTTTCCGCCTCTTTTGCCGTCTCAAGAGCCTCTTCAAGGCTGACCTCCTTTAACAGTCGACCCGGCAGGTTCAGGTAGTATTCTCCCCTTGGCCTGTCAAAAGCGGAAAAACAGGTCATACGTGGTTTTTCACATTCATGCCCCCAGGAGATTCTGCATCCGCATGGTGAAAGGATTCTACTTTTAGCATCAATGATTTTCTGTTTAAAATTTTCTTCAGGCAAAATATCTTCAGGCTTGATATTCGGACTGAGTTCCAGGGCAAGGATTGATGGAGATATCGGCAGGTTTTTTCCAAGTACCTCGATCATCTCCTCTATATGCTTCATGAATTCATGGCACCATTCGTTATAAAAAAAATCCTTCCACAGGACTTTCTGCTCCTGTGTCATTGCATAGGGACCTGTATGGGGGGCCACATCAGCACAGCATTCGTGATGAAAGGCAAGGAGTGTTGTATGGAAGGCATACTGTGTCAGGCCCCTGGTAAGCGTCCCTTTGTCTACCAGCACATCGAGGGCTTTCTGGACTTCCTTTTTTTCCATGTCCAGACGATTCGCCAGTTCAGCACATGTGGCCGGTTCAAATAGCTCAATGCAGATCTTTGCCTCCAAAGGCGTTAAGGTCGCCTTTAATATTTTAAGAAAACGCTCAGACTCCCAGACTCCCAGTTTATCCGACAGCTCTTTGTACACAGGATCAAAAGACATATTATTTCTCCTTAAAAAAATGTTCTATCCATGCAAACCAGTTATCCAATCCCTCACCTGATTTTGCTGAAATGGGTAAGACCCCGGCTAAAGGATTTAACCCGGCTAGAACCTCGCGAAAGCTATTCATGTCAAAATCAAAATATGGTGCAACATCTATCTTGTTAATAAGCACAACATCCGCCTCCATGAAAATGACTGGATACTTGTAAGGTTTATCATCACCTTCAGGGATGCTTAAGATTACTATATTTTTATGCACCCCTAAATCAAAATCGGCTGTGCATACAAGGTTGCCGACGTTTTCAACAAAAATGAGGTCAAGATTATCAAGCGCAAGATTACTAAGTGCCTTTTCAATCATGCCGGCATCCAGGTGGCACCCCCCGCCGGTATTGATCTGTATTGCTCTGATGCCAAGCCCGGCGATCCTGTCTGCATCTATTGAAGAGGCAACATCACCTTCAATCACAGCAATCCTGTATTTATCCCTGAGATGCGTTATTGTCTTCATGATCAGGCTGGTCTTGCCTGACCCGGGGGATGACATGATATTGATCATCCTTACATGATGTTTGTCAAGCATGGCGCGGATATGGCAGGCAATCTCTTTGTTGGCGTTCAGAATATCCTTTTTTATGGTTATTGTCCTTTTGTCCAATCAGATGACCTCCATGCTCTCTATATATAGCTCTCTTCCACCAACAATCTCAACCACCTTTTTATTACATTGCGGGCAGATGAAATCAGACATGTCCTTAGGAAAGATGATGTCACACTCCCGGCACCTCAACTGGGCCTTTGTATACTCAAATTCAAGGGTAGCGCCTTCTGCAATGGTATTTTTCGCTAAGAACCCGAAATAAAAGATAACCGCATCCTTTTCTATGCCGGTCAGCTCACCCACTGTAAGCTTAATGCTTATGATCTTACCGGCATTTTCTTTTCGGGCATTTGATACAGCCTCGGCCAACAGATATGTTACTATACTTTGCTCATGCATTTAAGGTCATAATTTCCTTTTAAATTCCTGAACAATATGTAGAATGAACAATATTGGGCAACGCTTTTTAAGTCAAGAACTTCATGATCATGATTAAAAAAGGGGTGAAAAATGGAAAACCAGACAGAGCAAAATGTGTATGAAAGGTATTTTTTCAGGGAAGTAATCCGAGGTGCAATGAAAGAGGAGTGGGGCGGTGAGATGATTGGGCTCGGCGCAATCAAGAGTGATATTATCCCTTCCGATGCCCGCATGACACTCGGGGTAACAGCGGTCAGAAGGCCATATATGTTTCATGAGCCGCTGCATAAACACTTGTTCACGGAATATTTTTACTTTTTCGGGTCAAACCCGCTCGATATGAATGTGTTTGACGCAGAGGTTCATTACACCTTTGGCCCTGAGCGTGAAAAACATGTTATTACCTCTCCAACAATTGTGACCGCTGCACCAGGGGTATATCATTGCCCGCTTAACTATGCAAAGATCAATAAACCCATATACTGCCTTGAGGCCTTTATGACAAAGGGCTATTCCGGTGTAGATTTTGGTGAAGACCTGCTTGAGGTCCGCACAGATGAGCCGGATTATAACAGGTATTTTACAAAAGGTGTTGCAAGGTATAACAAATGGGGCGGTGAGATGATTGGTTTAAGCGCTGTACCCGAACACATCCTGCCCGCGGGTGCAAAACTCAATATGGATTTAACAGTAGTGAGAAAACCATATCTATATAATGATGTTACCCACAAGCATAATTTTACCGAATTTTATTTCTTTTTCGGGTCAAACCCGTTTGACATGAAGGAATTTGATGCTGAGGTGGAGTTTTGCTTTGGCAAAGAAAAGGAGAAATATCTGATCACAGGCCCGACAATAGTGGTGGTGCCGCCCGGCGTCTTTCATTTTCCATTGAATTTCAGTAAGGTCAATAAGCCGATATATTTCCTGGAGGTTTCCCTTACATCGAAGTACCGTGCGACAAATTTATGAGCAGGGAATAAAAGGGGCTTGTAATAATATTGAGAAGGTTTATGCCTCTTCCTTTAATCTCAGATAGGCATTAATCTTTTCCAGGAGGAAATCAGGGTTAACAGGTTTTGTTATGTAGTCATCCATGCCTGCATCTATACAGATTTTTCTGTCCCCTGCCATTGCGTGTGCAGTCATGGCGATTATGGGGACAGCATGATCAATCACATGTGATTCAGGGTTCCTTATTATCCTTGTTGCCTCAAGGCCGTCCATCACCGGCATCTGGACATCCATGAATACAATATTGTATGGAATCATGCTTAATAACCGGACCGCCTCTTCACCGTTTGCAACAGCATCAGCCTTGTATCCGAATTTCTCCAGGAGTTTTAAGGCCAGCTTCTGGTTGATAATATTGTCCTCAGCGATCAGTATCTTTATACTCTGCTTCCGTGCATCTGCTATTGTATGCCGTGTAATGATTGTTTTATCCTCTTTTTTCCTCTCATCTTTCTGACTGAAGGCCATTACAATACAGTCAAACAACTGGCTGCGCCTTACCGGTTTGGTCAGATAGGCAGAGAAACCAACCTCCCTCACCTCGGCAGAATCACCTCTCAAACCCCGTGACGATAACATGATAAGTATGGTGGACTTAAGTGCAGGATCTGCTTTTATTTTCCTGCCAAATTCTATGCCGTCCATATGGGGCATCTGCATGTCCGATATTACACAGTCATACGGAGCATTTGCTTTGACTCCTGCCATCATGAGTATCAGGCCCATTTCACCGTTCCAGGCAGTGTCACATACAAAGCCCCATGTCTCAAGATAGCGTTGAATAATAAGAAGATTGGTTTTATTATCATCAACAACCAGAAATCTCTTACCTTTGATATCTTCAGGAGGTACAAGAATGGTTTCAACAATCCCTTTTTGTTTTTCCATTACTGTAGTAAACCAGAAGGTGGACCCCTCACCCTTGACGCTTTCAATACCTATCCTGCCATTCATCAGTTCAACCAGCTTTTTTGATATTACAAGGCCAAGCCCGGTACCACCGTATTTTCTAGTAGTTGAGGCATCCACCTGATGAAATGACTGGAAGAGTTTTCCCATCTCCTCTTCTGATATGCCTATCCCGGTATCCGTGATACTGAATTTCAGCTCCACCTCATTTTCATCTTCCCTTTCGCAGGAGACATGAAGGAGTATGACACCATGTTCTGTGAATTTTACTGCGTTACTGGTCAGGTTGAGGACCACCTGCCGGACTCTTCCGGGGTCACCCCTCAATAGTGAAGGGACATTGGGTTCTATTTCATAAACAAATTCAAGACCCTTTTTATGGGCTGTAACAGCAGGCAAAGAAACCATCTCTTCAAGGGCATTACGCAGGTCAAAATCAAGGATCTCAAGATCCATTTTGCCTGCTTCTATCTTGGAAAAATCAAGTATATCGTTAATAAGACTTAACAGGGCATCAGATGATCTTCTTATGATCTCAAGATGATCCGTCTGTTCCTCATCAAGCTTTGTATCAAGGAGCAGGCCGGTCATCCCTATTATTGCATTCATGGGCGTCCTGATTTCATGGCTCATATTTGCAAGAAATTCACTCTTGGCCCTGTTGGCCCTCTCTGCCTCTTCTTTTGATTTTTTGAGTTCTAGCTCCGCCTGTTTACGGTCAGTGATATCCCTTACAAATGCTATTCCGGCAGGTTTATTTTCATATATAAGCCTTGCTGCGGATGCCTCTACATAGATGACAGACCCATCCTTTTTAATGCACCTGTGTTCATAACTCTGTCCCTCCAGTTCACCTCGCACCCTTGCCTGGCCTCTTTCTCTAACCTTCTGGACATCATCAGGATGGATGATATTGAAGATCCCGGCCTTCTCTATATCCTCTAATGAATCATAACCATATATTTCCAGGTATCTTTTATTCACATAGACATGATGGCCACCACTTATTATGGCAATTCCATCATTTGAGTTATCCATGGCAGTCCTGTAGCGCTGCTCGCTCTCCTTGAGTGCCTGTTCTATTTTTTCACGGTCCTGGATCTGTTTTTCAAGTTCTCTGTTGATTGATTCAAGGGCAAATGTCCTTTCCTTTACCCTTTCTTCAAGCTCGTCTTTTGATTTTAAAAGCTCCTCCTGATATCTTTTGCTTTCCGAGATATTAGAATAGATGGCAAACCCGCCTATCCTTTTTCCTTTATTTATAATTATGGATGTCCTGGCTAGGACAGGGATCATGGTCCCATCCTTCCTTAATCGAACGGTCTCATATTCAATCCTGTCAGCCCTTTTCAGCAGTTTAATCATCTCTGAATGCTTTTCAAAGACATCATCGGGGATAAAGAGCGAATCGATTTTTTTACCTGTTGCATCTTCTTCAGTAAAACCGAATATCCTGGTAAACTCTGGATTTATATGGGAAATATATCCATCTGCATCAGTAACAACGATCCCGACCTGTGCATTATTGAAGATATTCTTAAAAAGAATATCCCTTTCCTCTTTTACCGAATCAAATGTGCTGAAGTCGTTCATACATCCATACCTGTAATTTTTTTCTGCCGGAAAGAAGCTTTTTTTAATTAAATGCAATAGTTATGCCTTGTTGTCGAGTGCCTATAGATCAATAATATCATAAAGATACAGGTGCCATCCTTTAACTACTGTCAAAATCTCGGTCAGTGATAGGTATTTTTATGACATTAAACTGCTGTTTGAGGGTCATTTAAAAATACTTAAAGTACAAATTATTGTCTGCCGATAAAGGAAGTAATTTTACGAAATTATTCTTAAAATTTACTTTGCAACCTGGAGGCAACAAACATGAAGAATATAAAGATTTTTATTGGCGTTTTATTGATCATAGGGTTAATGGTCACCACTTCAAATACATTTGCAGAAGAAAAATACAATATAGATGAGCAGAGTATTAAAAAGATATCAGAAGGTGCTGTAGATACTGACAAAACAGAAATAATATGGAAGGCAGCTGTTAAAAACAATACTGATAAGCCTGTAACATTTGATGTTACCGTTGATTTTGTCAACAGTGATAATGAAAAAGTCGGACAGGCAACCAAAACCCGTACAATCGCAGCAGGGGAAACAAAGGTAGTATCAAACAGGGTGGTTATTGACGGGGCGGACGCCAAGGATATCGATTCCGGATATGTAGTGATTTCAAAGGTTGAAGAAAGCGCCGATAATAAAGGGCAGGAGTTGAGTGCCAACCTGGGCGACAGTATCAAAGGAAAATTCAAAAAGATATCTGATGATATGGTAGAGCTTGCTTACAGTGTAAAGTTAAAAAATAATACTGGCAAGGCTATGACCAAGGATATCACAGTAGCGTTCATGGATCAAAACAGCAATGCAGTCGGAAGCAAAACAAAGACAACAAGCTCCTTTAATGCAGGGGAATCAAAGGTTATAACCGACACAATTACCCTCACAGCATCTGATGCCAACCGCATAGCCACAGGGCATGTAGCAATTCATGACTAGAATCTATTGTTTATATCAATAGATGATATATAAAAATAAAGGCATGAGAATAACACTCTCATGCCTTTTTGCTATTTGAGCTACTGATTATTCAACGTTTTTTGTAGTTATTTTTGTAATTCTGATAAGAGATGCCTCTCTAAAAGTTAAGATATAGGTCGGTTCGTTATTGTTACCTTTATTATGCAATTCATCACTGGTTGTAAAGTCAGGCTTTCCTAAAAGTTGTCTGGGTACAAGCTAAAAAAACAGAAATATAGTTTCCTGTAAATTATGCTTTATGGCAGACTTTTAAAAAACCGCTCAAAGCGGGGTTTGTACCAGTTGTTTATATCCAGCGAGATGACTATTGCTGTTGCACGGCCCACTATCAGTTTCCTATCAACAAACCCGAAATAGCGTGAATCAGCACTGTTGTATCTGTTATCACCCATCATAAAGTACCTGCCTTCCGGAAC
>CAZCMD010000132.1:0-13641 GCA_964499695.1 uncultured Desulfatiglans sp. | reverse complement strand
AGGCAATTGATCATGTCCTTAATATGACAAATGGTAATAAGGTCAAAACCGCAAAGATACTTAAAATCAGTTATAAAACCCTGTTTAATAAGATGGGAAGTGAGGGGGATGAGCTCAAAGCTCGAAGCTGAAAGCTGAAAGACAGAAGCTCAAAGCTTTTAATTTTTAATTTTGAATCTTGAACCTTCAATTTTGAATTTAATAACTCGGAGGAACAAAAATGAACATTAAAAAAATAAAAATATTTACCGGCTTTATCACGATATATCTTTTTATTGCGAAGCACCGGGTTTAATACCCCGCCCCTTGGGGCGTACGATGCTTTTTAGATACCCCGTCGCTTGCGGCGGGGTAGTTCATTACAGATGAACTTGGAACAATAGAAAAGCAGCTTAAGACAAAAGAGGAAGAGCTTAAAATATACCGTGAAAAATTCATGGGAGGGCTCCCTGATCAGCTTGAGACAAACCTCAGCATCCTCGAAGGGTTACGGCAGGAACTTGACCAGAATAACAGTAACCTGAGGGATGCAGAGAACAGAAGGGATGCCATACTAAGAGATATAAACCTGGCTGGAGAGGCAGTAGTTACACGGCCTGATGGATCACAGGGGCAAAGGGCAGGAGGAACGAATGATCTGGCATCTCTGAAGAAGGAGCTGGAACTACTCAGGTCGCGTTATATGGAAAAACATTCTGATGTTGTCAGGCTAAAAGAGATGATTGAAAGCCTGGAACAGAAAAGTATAAAAGAAAAGGAAGAGTCAGGAGGGGCTCCAGATGATACAACAATAAATGTGGTGACTGCTGACCAGACATTAAGACGTTCCCTTGAGGAGGTTCAACTTACAATTTCACGCCTCAAGATGGAAATTGAAAAGACGCGATCCCAGATGGCATGGTATCAGAAGAAGGTTGAGGAGACACCTAAAAGACAGCAGGAACTGATCGAACTTAACCGAGACTATGAAAACTTAAGTGAAAACTACAAATCCTTAAGAAACCGGCAGATTGAAGCGAGTATTGCTGTAAGCATGGAAAAAAAGCAACAGGGTGAACAGTTCAGAATTATTAACCCTGCAAAGATACCAAGTCACCCTGTTAAACCGGATTTCAAGAAGATAATACTGCTTACGCTGGTGCTAGGTCTCGGTCTTGGGTGCGATGTTGCATATCTTCTGGAAATGATGGATACATCATACAAGAGCCCTGAAGAGGCCGGTGATGACCTGAAGATCCCGGTGCTGGCAAGCATACCGCTGCTTGTCACCGAGAATGAGATAAGGGTGAAAAAGAAAAAGGAAATTTTCACCGGGATTTTTGTCTTTTTTGGTTTTTTTGTTGTCGCTGGTTTTATAATAATTACTCTTACAGGGTTTGATACAACAGTTGGATATGTAAAAGGATTATTTGGAGGGTAGCGCAAAGCGCAGAGAGCATAGCGTTAAAGCTTTCATTCTTCTTCGCGTCATGCCCTGTACACTCCATGCGATTTGCTGTTTGCCCCATAACCTTTAACCCTGTGCCTGACGCCCTGGATATGGTTTTAAATGTACACAGATTATTATGAACTAAAAGAAAAACCTTTTAATCTTACTCCCTCATCAAAATACCTGTATTTGGGTGATATCCACAAAGAAGCCCTTGCCCTTCTAACATATGGCGTTACAGAACGTATGGGGTTTATCCTCCTTACCGGAGAGGTTGGTACAGGAAAGACCACTATGGTTCATGCCTTGCTAAAGAGTCTTGGCGATGATGTCCAGTATGTATATCTTTCAAACCCACTCTTTTCTGTTAATGACTTTATGGATTACCTTGCCTTTTCAGCGTTTAAGAAAAAGGTGCATTTCCAGTCAAAGGCAGATTTCCTCATTCAGTTTGAGTCATTTCTGCAAGAGAGATTACAGAGTCAGAAAAATTTTATACTGATAATAGATGAAGCTCAAAAGCTCTCGATAGAACTTCTTGAAGAAATCCGTCTGCTCTCAAATATAGAAACCTCTGATGAGAAACTTATTAATATATTTCTGATAGGTCAGCCAGAGCTTAATGATACCCTGAATCGTATTGAGTGTCGATCTCTTCTCCAGAGGATTAGTGTTCGTTATCACATAAAGCCACTGGATCTTAAAGGTACAAACGATTACATCCTGTCCAGGCTGAAAATGGCAGGTTCTGAAGATGGTGCGCGCATATTTCCCAAAAATACTATTAAGGAAATATATGAATTCTCGGGGGGATTTCCCAGGATGATAAATATTCTGGCCGATAATGCCCTGCTTTTAGGTTACTCAAGAGGTTTGAAGAAACTGACTCCTGAGATGATTAAAGAGTGTTATAATGACCTGCAAATATCCGATTCACCTTTAGGAGCACAAAAAAGTGCTGAAAAGGGGAACCGCACTACAGGGAAAGTCCATGACCTCAAAACATCATCATACTGGAGAAAAATACTGTTTATACTCCTTCTGATTATTTTAGCTGTCCTGAGTGGAATTGCTGGTATGGGAATATATTCACGTTTGTCAAATATCTCAACGAAAAATAAAACCACAGCTATTAATCCACAGGAAAAAAAATTTGAACAGGCTCCTCAAAAAGAGGTTTATCCATCGATCGATCAAGACAGTGGGTCTCAGGAGACAGGCCATGTTGAAGGCATAAAAGAAAGCATAACTGGTGTAAAGAGTGATAATGTTACAACAGGTATCCATGATGAAGTAGAATTGCCAGGTGAAAATATTAAGGAAGAAGGCGACAAATATGCTGCTGATATCGAGGCATCTTCAGGTATTACTAATATACCTGAAGAATCGCATGGTAAAATTATTACAGTAAAAGAGAGAGAGACCCTTGCCCAACTGGCATTTGCTGTTTATGGTTATGTAAATGACAGGGTGCTTAAGCTTGTCAAAGATAATAATCCTGAGATATCTGATATCAATATGATCTGGGAAGGTCAGGTAATTAATTTCCCTCCCATTGATATGCCTTCTAACAACAATAAAATTTATACTGTTCATATAGCATCTCTATCTCAATTTGAAAAGGCTGATAGCCTTTTCAACGATCTAACCAGAAAAGGTTATGAGGTTTATATTATGCCTGTATATGATCAGAATAATAAAAAGTTATTTCGGATTTCTATTGGCAGCTTTGCTGACCAAAATAAAGCTGAGGAGTATGCAAAGGGACTGGTTGATAAAGGCATATCAGATTTTGTCAGTGTAATAGGGCTTGAACCAAGGTGATCAGGTAATACTACGTTTTATAAGCCTTTTTATTTTGCTCAATCAACTTCCCATATCTTTAAGTTCTGATCTACCGCCTCAAGCCTTGAGTTTGACAAGAAATCAGGGCTGGTTCAACATACCGCTTATTTTAAAATACCAATGTGTTACAGTGCCTTATTTAATAGTGTGGTGTTTTTTATCAACCCAATATATTTTATCCAATAGGCACTATCCAAACTGCGGTTGAAGTGAAATACTTTTTTACGATTAATAGGCATTGTAACCTTTTCTTAAAGAGAATGTATTAATTAACAAATACAGAGAATTTCCCGGAGCTGAATTGGTAGAAGATTGTGAAATAATGCTGATGGTGAGAGAAGGTGATGTACATAAGCTGGGACTGCTTTTTGACAGGTATGCCCAGGGTTTATTCAATTACTTTCAGTTGCAGGTCAGGGACCGGTTTAAGAGCGAGGATCTTGTGCAGAACGTATTTTATAAAATCCTTAAATACAGGTGCACATTCAAAGAGGGCGCTGACTTCAGGGTGTGGATGTACGCTATTGCCAGGAATGAAAAGGTGAATTTTTTTAAGACTAACAGGGCTTCAGATGAGGAGGTTAATCCTGAACAACCTGATGAACAAAGCAGCAACCCTGAAAGTGTTCTCGAATCCAAAGCAGATAAAAAGCACCTGATGAGGGCGCTTGAAAAGATATCTCCTGATAACAGGGAGTTGCTTATATTAAGTAAATATACCGGATTACCATACAGTCAGATCGCAGAGATATTCGAGTGCACGGTCGGGGCAATAAAGGTTCGGATATTCAGGGCAATGCAGGAGTTAAAGGCCCAGTTTATAAATATTGCAGAGGAGCAATGATATGGAATGCAATAATATAAAAGAGCTGATTATCGATTACATGGACGGAAGCCTGGATAAAAAAGAGGCTGAAAAGGTAGAGTCTCACCTTTTATCATGTGAAGAGTGTCGCACTGAACTGGAAACCATGAAATCCATATGGTTTGGTCTGGATAACATGAAGATAGAAAAGGTCTCAGACCGGCTGAAGAAAAACATAGATAGTATGATTGATTCATACAGTCTGGGCATGAACAATGTCGGTAATGAAAAATTGCATGTGTCGTTTGTAAAATGGCTGGAATCCTGGTGGCCCAGACGACCAATGATCCAGCTTGCCTCAACAATGGCTTTACTAATAATCGGCCTTATAACAGGTTTCAGTATCGGGTCAAGAACAGGATCAAAAAATGAGATAGTCCAACTGAAGACAGATGTTAATCAGCTCCAGCAGGTTGTGATGACCTCTATCCTTGACCAGAATTCCGTGACAGAAAGAATACGCGGATTATCAATGACAGGCAGGTTGAAAAATACGGATAAAGAATTTTATTCGGCACTGCTGTTAACCCTGAATAGTGATACAAATGTAAACGTACGGCTGGCTGCCGTGAATGCCCTGGCCAATTTTACCGGCAATGAATATGTCAGATATGAGCTTGTGAAATCCCTGAGTCTTCAGTCATCTCCGCTGGTTCAGGTCTCGCTGATCGATCTTCTGTCAACGATAAAAGAACCAGAATCATCTTCAGCCCTGATCAATATTATCAATGATTCTGAGACAAATATGTACGTAAAAGAGAGAGCAAAAAAGGCGTTAAAACAATTTATTTAGCCTGTATTTCCAGGAGGATAAAATGAAAAAAAATATGATAATCAAGATGGCTATAATTCTTTTTTTGATCAGTTCCAACATTTGTTTTGCACAAGGAAAAGAGTATAACAATGAACTTGAATTCGGAGACCAGTCTGCCAAAAGGGTTTTACAGATCGGCGGAAACGGGGATCTCCATATTACAGGATATAAAGGAAATAAGGTGGTGATTTCAGCAGATGAAAATATTTTTGAGGAATCCGATAATAGAGATGAAAAGGCAAGAGGTCTGAAAAAGATACGCGGGGGCGGATTCAATATTATAAATAATAAAAAAGAGAATACTATCTTCATCTCACGTCCGGTATACAAGAATATTGATTTGAATATCATGGTCCCTGACGGAATAACACTTAAACTGGGTAATGGGATTGATAAAAAGAGTCAAAATCTTAAAAAACTGAATAATGACTCGGAGGCACAGAAAGGAGAGCTTAAGGAGCGGGCAGAAGAGCTTAAAAAACAGGTAGAAGATATTAAGGAGAAGGAGACTCAGCTTAAAGCGTTTGAAAAAAGCATGAGGATTATCCAAAAAATGCAGGAGAAATTTTATGTTCCCGCATCAGCCCCGGGTGTGAGTGAATCGAACAGATATGCCCATTCTACCGGGATTATCGATGGAGATATTTCCATCACGGGTTTTACCGGGGTTGTTGAAGTTAACATAGTAAATGGAGATATTATTGCAGAAAATATTTCAGGTGAGGCTGTTGCAAGCACAGTTAATGGCGATATAAACGTATCATTCAGGATGCTGAACAAAAACAGTGCATTATATTTCAGTACAGTTAATGGTGACATAGACATTACTTTGCCCAAAGAAATAAAGGCCGATATCCTGGCCCGCACAATGGGTGGTGATGTTTACACAGGTTTTGATGTTGACTTAATATATGGGAACCAGATGGATAACAAAAAAGGAGATGCATCTCAGAATTTCTATAACCCCTATTATAATTCGAATTTTATTACCGCACGCATTAATGGGGGCGGTAATAGTGTCTACCTTAATACAATAGATGGTAATATCTATATCCGAAAAGGCGAATAACCTTTTTCCCTGAAAAACAAGTAACCCGGAAAACACAGGAGTGATGTGTGATGCTTGAAGTCTGTAAAAATAATGTGAAAGATCCTCTGGTTATCAATCTTATTATCTGTTCTGTTGCAATCCTTCTATTGACAGGGATACCACATGCCCGGGCAGGGGGAGTGAATATCAGCCACAACATACCATTCAGTCAAGTAAAACCGGTTGTTGATGGAGTAATTAATCAGGGGGAATGGGAAGCCGCTTCCCGTGTATCTCTGGATAATGAGACATTTCCGTCCCAGAATGTGCCGGCACGGGTAGATACAAAAGCCCTGATGATGGAGGATGGGGCAAATTTTTACCTGGCCTTTATTGCCTCTGATACTGAACCTGGCAAGATACGCGCTTTTTACAGGGACAGGGATGCATCATGGGGTGGTGATTTTGTTGGTATAGTTATTGATACCTTTAATGATGAACAGCGTTCATTCGAGTTCTTCGCCAATGCACTGGGCGTGCAGTCAGATGCCATTTATGACGACGTGGTGCAGAATGAAGATACCTCCTGGAACGCCATATGGGACAGTGCCGGCAAGGTAAACGATAAAGAGTATGTTGTGGAGATGAAGATTCCCCTGAATCAGCTCCGGTTTCCGGCAGGGAAGGATAAGCAGACCTGGGGCATTGATATTTTGAGGTTTTATCCAAGGGATAAAAGGCACCGATTTACCAATAATAGAAAGGATTATAACCTCTCCTGCTACCTGTGCCAGTTTGAAAAGGCACAGGGTTTCACAAAGCTTGAGCAGAAGGTAAATCTCCAGATAGTCCCGACAATCACGGCATCCTATTCAAAAAATCGTGAAATATCAGAAAATGGTGAATGGGATTCTGAATTTGATCCTGAGGCAGGCATGGATATACGCTGGGGTATCAATCAGGATTTTTATCTGAATGCGACAATAAACCCTGATTTCTCGCAGGTAGAGGCAGATGTTGCACAGCTCAATGTCAACAATACATTCACTTTGTATTTTCCTGAAAGGCGGGAGTTTTTCCTGGATGGTGCAGAGTATTTCAATACACATGCCAATCTTGTCTATACGCGAAATATCTCATCACCGGAATATGGCATTAAACTCACAGGTAAAAAAGATGCTCATACATACGGTTTATTTTTTGCCAATGATAAAATAACAACCCTGACCATCCCTGGCAGGGATGGGTCAATCATCGCATCTATCCCGGATGAAAAAAGTACAAATACGGCTTATCGTTACCGCATCGATATAGACCGGAATATAAACCTGGGGATGATCTTTACTGACCGCAGGTCTGATGATTATTCAAATACCCTCATGGGTATTGATGGTAATATCCGCCTTGGAAAGAGCGATAAAATCAAGATGTAGATAATGAAATCCTTCTCAGAGTATCCCGAACTGATCCAGTATGATTATAATCAGAAACCCAAAATAGATGATTATGCGTACTTGTTTAAATATGAACACTCTGACAATAAATGGTACTGGGGATCATGGTACAATGAGTATGGTGATGATTTCAGGGCAGATATGGGGTTTATTAACCGTGTGGATTACAGGCAGTTTGATACTGAAGCGGGACATATCTGGCGTTTCGGCCAGGGAAGCAGGTTCAGCAGGGTCTATTTGGGGGTTGACTGGATAAAGAGCTACAGTGAATCGGGTGATGATCTTGAGGATGAGAGAATGATACTTGTAAATGCTGGCGGCCCTATGCAGTCTTATGTTTTCCTGGGTTTTTCACAGAAGGATCATTTATATAAAGGCATAAACTTTGATGAACACAACCTTAATTTTTTTACACAGATGAGGCCAATAGCAGGTATGGAGATCGGGCTGGACCTCAATTATGGTGATAATATAGATTATGATAATAGACGCCTTGGCAGGGTGCTCAGCCTGGGGCCCAGAATCACCATGCAGGCTGGAAAGCATTTTCAGGCAACCTTACGGCATAACTATCAGGGAATGGATATTAAAGGTCAGAGGTTATACACAACAAACCTGAGCGATCTTCGTTTTACATATCAATTTGGTATCAGGAGCTTTTTGCGGGCGATTATACAGTATTCGGATACAAAACGTGATCCATCCCTGTAGATCTTTGATATTGACAGAAGGCCAAAGTATCTTACGACCCAGTTGCTTTACAGTTATAAGATCAATCCCCAGACACGTTTTTTTAACCGGGTACTCTGATACGGGGTTCCAGGATGATAATATGAACAGCATAAAGAAGACAAATTTTACTGTTTTTACAAAATTGAGTTATGCCTGGCAAAATTAATAGGTAAGTCTTTATTAGTATCCATTTGGAAACCATCGTTTCCGGGTGGGTACTTTTTTAATAAACACATTTTGACATGCCCTTTTTTATTAGGTACTATCCTGTCTAGCAACTCATCTGAACAAACAAGGTTTAAGACATCAGTTATTATTTTTCAAGTGGGCCGGTAAATATGGAAAAATATAAGGCCATAAATCAGGAGCGCAACAGACGCAAACTCACAGGAATCATGAGTGCAGATGTTGTGGGTTACAGCCGCCTCATGGGGGAAAATGAGGCATTTACAATACAGCGACTTGATGAAAGCAAGAAGATAATCGAAAGACTTGTCAATGAATATGAGGGTCGTATTGTCGATTCCCCAGGCGACAATATTCTTGCTGAGTTCAGCAGTGTTGTAAATGCGGTTGACTGCGCTGTTATCATACAATCCAGACTCAGGTTTATTAATGCGCAGCTCCCTGAAAATAAAAGGATGGATTTCCGCATCGGGGTGAATCTGGGTGATGTGGTGGAGGAGGATGGCCGTATTTATGGCGATGGTGTCAACATTGCTGCCCGTATCCAGGCCCTTGCCGAGCCAGGGGGCATATGTATCTCAAGAACAGCCTATGACCATGTAAAGTCAAAGCTCAATATCGGGTATGAATATATTGGTGAGCACAACCTGAAAAACATATCCGAACCCGTCAGGGTTTACAGGGTACTTACAGATACAAAAACTGCGGGAAAGGTGATAGGTGAAAATAGATTTCTTGGCAGCATTACGCGTAAAACGGCCCTCGCCGTCATAGTTTTCCTCTTTATTGCTGCTGCCGGTTCGATCGGATTTATAATATATTCCCGCAACCATCAAAAAACAGAACAGCAGACCCCGCTAGACAGGCTGGCCTTTTCAATACCTGAAAAATCCACAATCGCTGTGCTTCCATTTATCAATTTAAGCGGCAGCAAAGACCAGGACTATTTCAGCGACGGCCTTACAGAGGAGATAATTGCCGGGCTTTCAAGACACCCTGATCTCATGGTCACGGCCCGTAATTCATCATCTTATTATAAAGGTAAGCCTGTAAAGATCCAGGAGGTAAGTAAAGAGCTGGGTGTGCGCTATGTGCTTGATGGCAGTGTCAGGCAGGATGAGGGCAAGGTGAGGATCTCAGTTAAACTGATTGATGCGGAGCAGGGATACAATATCTGGACAGAGACATATGACCGGGAAAAGAAGGATATACTTGCGCTCCAGTCTGAAATAATGTGGCTTATTTTAAGGGAGGTGCGTACAAGGCTGCTTGACAGAGGCCGTGAGCCTGACTTTCTGCCTGATAAGAAAGACAGCATAGAGTATACAGAGACATACTATATCCTCTACCGATGCTATAAAGAAAGAACCCCTGACAAGCTGAAAACAGCAAAGGAGTTGGCTGATAAACTTATAGAGATAGCGCCCGACCCCTGGGTATATTTTATGAGAAGCTCTATCCTTATAGCCCTGGCATGGCCTTCTGATGGCCTGGTATCAGAATATCTTAATGAGGCTGAGAAGGATGCAAAAACGGTAGAAAGCCTTGATAAGGGGGCAAGTCTTGCTATTTTGGGGCAGTTGTACCTGGCGAAGTATGAACGTGCAAGAGCATTGGAATATCTTGAAAAGGCATCAGAATATCTTGAAAAAGCATGTGAATACTACCAAAAATGGGTAGAAATATCACCTGACTCAAAAAATGCCCATTTCGGGCTGGGTTTTACCCTTTTGTTATTACAGCGATATGATGAGTCTGCAAAGCATTATGAGATCGGTCTAGAGATAGACCCCCGATCTGAGGTCCAGAATTTTGTTTTTATGGGTATCTCCTATTCAAGCCCATCGCCAACCGGGTTTTCCAACCTTGATAAGGCAAAGGCGGATCTTGAGATGGCTTCACGACCGCCTGCGCAAAATAATATGCTTGCCCAATTATACCTGACCCTCATCTATACCTATGAGGATCAGATGGATCGTGCGCGAATCCATGCGAAAGAGGTACTCAGGATAAACCCATATTATTCAACAGAGATGTACAGGCCATGGATACCAATTGGTGAAGAGACAATCAAATTCCATAAGGGACTTCTAAAAAAGGCAGGCATACCTGAAAAGAGCAGTTTTAATCCTTTTCATTAAAAAGAGAGGGAATCAGGGATTTAATTTCTGATCTGCCTCCCTGAAGCGTTCTGCAAGGGTGCGTATAAATGGACCAAGCCATGAGCCTGTCTCAAGCTCATCCTTGAAGTACTGGCTTTTAACCACTGCAACGGTTACGTTATCAATTGCCTCAACACTGGCTGACCTGGGTTTTTCAGTCAGTATTGCTGTTTCTCCAAACACATCACCCTGACGCATGATACGTAGTTCAACCTTTTCGCCATTGATGGTCTTGAATGCGCGGCATTCACCTGATCTTATGATATATGCCTCATGTCCAATATCACCTTCGCTCACAATGATGGCCCCTGGTCGATAGGTATGCCCTGGAAAACGTTCACTCCCTTCAAGAAATTTCTCCAGTTCATCCCTGAGCTCTTCAACGGACTGGTAACGGTTGGATGGCTCTTTACTCATGGCCTTCATGGTGATCCTGATAAGACCTAATGGCAGCGGAAAATCCACCCTCTCATCAGGGGGCTGGATCTCGCATATCCTTGCATTTATAACCATGTCCCTGAGGGTATCACCAGGTATGGGGCGTAACCCTGTAAGTATCTCATAGAGTGTTGCGCCTAAGGAAAAGACATCGCTCCGCTCGTCAACACTATCAAGGTCACCCCTTGCCTGTTCTGGTGACATGTAGCAGGGTGTGCCGAATATATTCCCCTGCACCTCTACCCGCATGCTGAAGTGTTTGCGTTTTTTTATCTCTGGTAGGTCCATCTGTTCTATTACGGATATTTTACCGCCTTTGACACGGGCAATGCCCCAGTCCATGAGATAAACCTGGCCAAAACTCCCCACCATTATATTGTCAGGCTTGATGTCACGGTGTATCACGCCCTTGCTGTGGGCATAGGATACCGCATCGCATACCTTGATCATTATTTGTACCAGACGTAATATATCCCTGTCTGTCCTCTGTGAAAGCTCCTTTTCATTGATGAGTTCATAGAGCACCTTGCCGCGTACCTTTTTCATGGTGAAAAAGAGCCGGTCTTTTTTATCAAGGCCCAGCTCATATATGGGTATGATATTGGGGTGATCCAGTTGTGCGGTAATCTGGGCCTCAACCACCATGCGGCTCAGTTCATACTCGTCTTTAATTTTTTCATCCCGCATGATCTTCATGACTATCCGGCGCATCAGGTTTGTATCTGTGGCATCCATCAGGAGGGACATCCCCCCTTCCTGGAATTTATCGCCTGTTATGAGCCGTTTTTCAGTCTTTTCTTCCGGTCTTCTCGGGTCTATGTAAACAATATCTTCGGACATATTATCCTGATATAGAAATGTGATCATAAAAGATTGAAACCCTGTTAGATGCGGATATACCGCAACCAATCGGACTATAAAAAATCAGAAATATCATGTCAAATTAAATTGATGCAATAAAACAACAGGGTAGGGCCAAACATAAGATTAAGTCTAAGGATTCCAAGGTTGCCAGGCGGTTACCTTAACCGCATGGCAACCTGGAAAACAAGGTTATCCCTGTGCCTCTATAGGTATAATAACTATATTCACCCTGCGGTTTGCTGCATCGTCAGAACTTATGGGCTGTGACTCGCCAAAACCAATGCTTGTTATCCTCTGACTGTTTACACCCTGCTGAATAAGGGCGGTTTTAACCGCATCAGCCCGCTTTTCAGAGAGCTTCTGGTTATAGTCCTCAGAACCTGCGCTGTCAGTGTGGCCCTCAACCCTGAGCATTGTCTGGGGATATTTATTCAGGATGGTGGCAACATGTGCAATCTCGGCCTGCCCGCCGGGTTTAAGGGTGGAAGAGTTATAATCAAACATCACATTTGATTTGAATGTTGCTGTAAGTACATCCTGTTCCCGTTTGATTGAAGCCGCCTCAGAACTCGCCATGGCCTGTCTGAGATCCTGCTCCTGCCTGTCCATGTATGCGCCTATCTGGTTACCTGCTATGCCACCAAGTACTGCGCCGATACCTGCGCCCACAAGTGTTGATTCAGTATCGCCGCCTATTACCTGGCCCAGTAAGGCCCCTACACCGGCTCCCACAGCCGCACCTGTGCCTGTACCCTTTTGCTGCCTGGTATTCATGGCGCAACCGGATAACAGTATAAAAACTGTTAGACAAATTTGACTGATTAACATTATTTTTTTCATATTTATTCTCCTCATTAGCAGTTATTTTGATCGGTTCTTATTTCCTGAGCCGGATTTTTGCTTTTATCATTGCTCACGTTTTTGTTCCCCTTTTTTAAGTCTGAAATGTGATGTCTGCTACCTTTTTTAAGCTCATGAAACTCTTTTGAACCTGGTTTTATGCCAAGCCTCTTTGTCACTACCCCCCAACCTTTTCCTTTGTTTTTATTATACTCGTTAATAATGGTATCAAAGGGGCATTTAAGTATTTGTGATATCCCTGCCGCCATATATATATCAGCCGGGGTCAGTTTACCAGCATTGATAAGGAGATCTATCCGCTTCACCGGGATATTATAGGTTGCGCTTATGTTTGCCATAAATTCATCAAGGGTTTTACCATGTGTCCTCAGATTAATTTTGCCGAGGGTGGTATCAAGCGTCGTATCACCGGTCCTTGGATTATAAACTGCCCTTATCCCGATATCTTCTCCATAACAATTAAAACAGATGATAATCGTAGATAATAAAATTGTTAAAAGAGTCTTTCTGCACATAGTATTTGTCTCCTTAAATATTGGTCAGGTTACATCTCTTCTTTCTGTAAAACTTTCTCAACAGATAACTGCAAAATATGGGTAGTATAATTTCTGCATCCAGTAAAGTAAAGCAAGAGCCGTGCCTTAATATGCAGATAAAAAGCGGTGTCATAATATGCTGATATTTAAAAAAATAATATTTTTAACCTCAGCCAGCCAGAGATGAGCACAGCTCTTATGTGGTAAAATACATACAATGGTAATTCTGTGATTGTATAAAAAGTAACCACTTAATGTGGAAATAGAATGGTTTTTTATATTCGTTTCTAAGATAAATTTTTATGCTGATTAAATAGACAAATATAAAAGGGCTTAACCAGATCAGCTAAGCCCTTTATGGTATGATTTTTTTATGGTGCGCCCAGCAAGATTCGAACTTGCGACCTGCGGATTCGTAGTCCGTC
>CAZCMD010000131.1:11831-13803 GCA_964499695.1 uncultured Desulfatiglans sp. | reverse complement strand
CGGAAATGCTGGAGCTTTGATATGGTTGATAGACCGGATGTGAGGCCGGAGATAGAACCCCACTTCTGGGATATCAAAAATTTTAAATGGCCTGTCAGCGGTAAGACAAAGCCTGATCTCATTATCTTTGACCCGCCATATTTCAGCAAAAAAGCAGAGGAATATTCAGAAGGCAGCATTTCAAGCCTCACGAAAGAAGAGTACCTTAACTTTCTAGAAAAGTTTTTCAAACTGGCAAATGAGAATTGTAAAAAGGGCACAAGGCTGGCGATGGTAAATGCAGACTGGCGTGATTTTCAAGGTAAGCCCGCTATTGATGAGACAAGGGGGGAATCTATCCTGATAACTGATTATTCTAAACTCATGGATGATACAGGCTGGGAGGTAACGCATATTATCCAGGCACCCATGTCATCGGAAAGGTTCCAGGCGAATATTGTTTCTGCCATGCAGAAAAAACGAATACTGGGTGTTACGAGCAGATATGTAATTATTGGGAGGAAGATTGGCTGAAGTTGCTTCAGCCAACGGACTAAAGGCTATAGCCTAATTTAACAAAAGGAGAAAACAAAATGAGATTAATTGAATGGGAAGTAAAGGAAGACGATTATCAGGAGCAGATTAATATTCCGGCCAAGCAGAGGAAAATTGCAGCAGAGGAAGGGATAGGTACAGCGGACAAACAAAAGGTTACTGCTCAGATTACAAACCTTAATACTGGGGAGATATACACCTCAAGGTTTCCAATCACAGGCACCAAGCAAATATATGCCCCAGTTGAGATTCAGAAGATGCTAAAGGGGGCTGGTAAAATAAGGATACAGCTTTTGGGAGGCTAAAAATTTTTAGAAGGTATTTAGCAGGCTGGAGGTTGATAGGTTTTTCTCTTTTTTATTCAACTTGCAGCCTAAAGCAATAATCAATAATGCAAAGACAATGTGTAGGGTATATTTTGGCTGGATATTAGAATAGAGGCCGATGCCTAACAGAGCCTATTTAACAGATAATCATTCAAATAAAGCAGGTTATTTCTGTTTTCTGACTCAGGTAAGTCCCTCAGGTGTCTTGCTGCCTCTTCTATGTACCCTTTTGCCCTGGCCTTTGTCTTTTCTATACTCCCGTTGTTTCTAACCATTTTGATCAAATCCAGGTAATCCTCTTCACTGTCGCTGCCGTTTATAAGCAGGGCCTCAAACCGTTTTGAATCATCCTCTTTCATGGTGGAAATAGTGTATATAAGGGGCAGGGTGATTTTACCCTCTTTAAAATCCTTCCCCACGGGTTTACCAAGCTCCTCTTCTGATGACGAATAGTCAAGCAGGTCATCTATCATCTGAAAGGCAATACCCATATTGAGCCCGAAATTTCTCAGGGATGTAATGGTTTTTTTATCCGCCTCTCCAGCCACAGCGCCTGCCTCACAGCACACAGAAATAAGCTCCGCTGTCTTTAATGTGATGATGTCAAAATACTCCTCCTCTGTTAAACCCCACCTCCGAGTGCAGATAAGCTCTTTCACCTGACCTTCGGTCATACGGACTGCCGCATTGTTAATAATAGAGAGTATGGAAAGATTGCCTGATTCCATGGCGGCATTGAATGCCATTGAAAACATATAATCACCAGTCAACACGGCTGCCGGATTTCCCCACAGGTTGCTGGCGGATGGTTTTTTGCGGCGGATATCCGCATTATCAATAACATCATCATGAAGTAATGATGCACAGTGGACAAATTCAAACATGGTTGAAAGGCGGTATATATTCTCCTTTTGATAACCGCACATGAGCGCACTCAGGACAAAAAGCAGTGGGCGAAGCCTTTTACCCTCACCCAAAAGAGAATGGCTGCATATCTCATTAATAAGAGATACGCCTGAGCTGAAACCATTTTCCAGCTCCGTTTCTATCCTGCTGTAATGATCTTCAAACCTGTCCAGATATTTTTTATTTTTGCCCAAAGGGACTCTCCT
>CAZCMD010000131.1:0-11731 GCA_964499695.1 uncultured Desulfatiglans sp. | reverse complement strand
CTGTTTTATTCAATCTAAATATCAGACTATTTCTCCCACCAGGTCATACGGATGCGCCTCTGTTATGAGCACATTCTGTATCTCACCCCTTATACCGTTACCGCTATTGATAAGCACCTGTGTGTCAACATCAGGCGCCATCCGTATGGTTCTCCCGCTTAAAAGGAGGTCTGTCTCCTTTGACAGCCCCTCAATAAGAACGGGTACGGTTTTATCTATCATCTCCATGTTTTTTTTGAGGGAAATACGTGCCTGGAGCCTCATAATGGAATCCCTTCTTTTTTTTGAGACCTTTTTATCCGGAAGGCCCTTTAATCTTGCCGCGTGAGTACCCTGTTCAGGGCTGTATATGAATGTGCCCAGATGATCAAACTCCACCTTTTTCACAAAATCATGGAGTTCCTGGAATGCTTCATCTGTTTCCCCGGGAAACCCGACCATCATGGTTGTCCTGATGCTGAAATTTCTTTTATATGACCGGATACGTTGGATAAGCTCGTTAGGGGTTTCCCCTCTTATCTCCCTCCCCATTGCCTTGAGTATCTCATGGTTTACATGCTGTAAAGGTATATCCAGATAGGGTGCTATCCTTTCTTCCATGTCCATAAGCCCAAGGAAGGAATCCCTTATTTCATATGGGTATGAATAGAGTATCCTTATCCACTCTATCCCATGAATGGCTAGGAGCCCTTCAAGCAGCCTTTCTATGCCTTTTTCCATGCCCAGGTCAGCACCATAAATAGTGGTATCCTGGGCAATAAGATTTATCTCCTTTACACCCCTATCTCTCATTACCCTTGCCTCAGCCACAATGGATTCAAGAGGTCTGCTTCTTAAAGAACCCCTTATGGCAGGGATAGCACAGTATGTGCATTTATGAAAACAGCCTTCGGCGATCTTTATATATGCGGAATAAAACGGGGTTGTCTGTACCCTTGGCAATTCATGGTCTGCAATAAACCTGGGTCGGCCTATATAAAAAGGGGCGTTTGTATCTTTTGATTCCACGACTTCTGCTATTTTATTCGGTTCGCCTGTGCCTATCCATCCGTCAACCTCCGGCATCTCCCGTTTGAGTTTATACCCGTATCGTTGGACAAAACAGCCTGTCACTATTACCTTAGCGAGTTCCCCCCGGTTTTTTCTTTCTATCATCTCCAGTATAGCGCTGATAGCCTCTTCTACTGCTGACTGTAAAAACCCGCATGTGTTTATAATGGCTATATCGGCATCTTCAACCTCTTCTGCAATCGGGTGCCCTGAAGCGGATAAAAGGCCCAGCATGTTTTCGCTGTCAACGAGGTTTTTAACGCAACCGAGGCTTAACAGGAATATCTTTTTTTTGGTGTCAGACATTACAGAGATAAGGATTTATTATTTATATTTGTCAAGACTTACGGTTAATCTTTTAAGGAGTGTCATGCTGAATCTCTTTAGAAAGAGGAGCTGTAAGTCCTTTGAAGATTTGTCAAGAAGCATGGAGCTTATCTTGAGGAGTATGCATTCGGTTTCCGAGGTTACAGTTGCTACCCGTGAATCACCGCTCAGGTATGCCATTTCACCGAAACATTCGCCTCTATGTATGGTCGCAATTTTGACATTGTTCTTAATTACAACCACCCTGCCGCTTAATATCACGAAGAATGAATCATCTATTTCACCTTCGTTCATGATCACATTCCCGGCTTCCACCTTGACAAGGCTTGCAGTATCAAGTATCCGGTTCACCTGATCCCTGGTAAAACTGCTGAAAAACTGGATATTGTGTACATAATCTATAACATCATCCACCTTTTCTGTCTTGGTGACGACTTCTTTAAGACCCCTCAGGGCAATTCTTAAGTCATAGGCAAGATCCATGCAGGTCTGATAACGTTTGTCTTTATCCTTGGAAAGCGCCTTATGCACTATATCATCCATTACCTTCGGGATCTCCGGACGTAGCTCCTTTAACGGCACAGGGTCCTCGTTGGCTATCTTGTACATAATCGCAAAATGGTTTTCGCCGGTGAATGCCTTCTCACAGGTAAGGAGTTCATACAGCACACACCCGACTGCAAAGACATCGCTGATGCTGTCAACCTCCTCTTCCCTTATCTGTTCCGGTGACATGTAGCTCGGCGAACCGATAATCTCATTCGTAATCGAATGGTCTGTCTTGATCTTTGCAATACCGAAATCTGTAATCTTTACATCACCCGACTCGTTTATCATTATGTTTGAGGGCTTTATATCCCTGTGGACAATCCCGTTCTGATGGGCATAATCAAGCGCCTTGCATACTGTCACAATAATCTCGGCTATCCTGGCAAGCGGCAGCATATCATCTTTCAGGCAGTATCTGGACAGTGTATGCCCGTTAACAAACTCCATAGTGATATAGCAGAAATCCCTGTACATGCCTGCGTCATAGATGGCAACTATGTTGGGGTGCAATAACTTGCCTGCAGACTGGGCCTCCCTGAAAAAGCTCTCACGGTACTTTTCTGCAATCTCGCTGCCGGCCTCAGAATGGGGACGCGATATCTTGATACTCACATCTCTCTTGATATAGGGGTCCCTTGCCCGGTAAACAATACCCATGTTCCCCTGGCCCAGTTTTTCTAAAATCTCATATCTGTCAACCATCTTGATATCATCAAGATCCCTGATAAAACTCTGGTCAACAGGGCTTTTCACCTTCTCCTTCCCGAGAAGTTTTGCACTGAGCCACCTGGTTAAACCCATCTTTTCAGATTCAGATGTATTTTCGTTCTCTTTTTCAACCAAATTGATTATCCAACCCCTTATTTAGTATTAAATCTCAATAACATAGAAAAAACAAAAAGTATATTAACATTTAACGGAAAATTATAACCCTCATTTCTTTAAGCTTTTCAGTGAGTGTTGTCTCGGAATTCATATCAGGATTTTCTATCACAATATCAAGAAGCTGATCAAGGATATCTCCAACTAAATGGCCCGGGCCTATCCCAAGGACTGCCATGACCTTTTTACCATCAACTGCAAGGTCAGTCATATCAATCAGTGCGCTCGTTTCAACCCCTTGTATCCGCTGTTCAAGATGGTTAATAAGTGTGAGCTTATCATCCTCCTGCCCATGTGCGATAATATCGGCCTTTCTCAGGGCAATAAGGGCTTTGATGTTTTCCCTGCCGGCCCGCCTGATCAGGCGGCGTACCGCCGCATCAGTCCATGACAAATTATAGTTCACCATATGACTTAGAATAAGCCCGGTCACATTTCTGATCTCATCCCTGCTGAACCTTAATCTCTCCATAATCTCTTCGGCAATTTTTGCGCTCACAGCCTCGTGATTATAAAAATGAATTTTACCGTCCCTCTCCTCCCTTACACGGGGTTTGCCTATGTCATGGAGCAGTGCGGCGAGCCTTAATATTTTATCTTGAGGGATATTATCCACTGTATCAAGAATGTGCTCAAATACTGTAAAGCTGTGACATAGGTTCTGCTCCATGCCGTATCCTTCAAGGAGTTCAGGGATGATATATTCAAGGAGCCCTGAATTCCGGAGCATTACAAATAAACCCGATGGTTTCTTGCACATCAATATCCTTATCAGTTCATCCCTGATTCTCTCATTTGATACCTGCGTAATCAAAGGGGCCAGTACAGGGATTGCATTAAGGGTGGTTTTATCTATCTCAAAACCCAGTTCCCCGGCTATCCTTATTGCCCGAAGCATCCTTAATGGGTCTTCTTTAAACCTCTCAGTCGGGTCAATTACACACCTTATCTTTTTGGCCTTCATGTCTGAGGCACCATAAAAAGGATCAAGAACTATGGATTTCTTAACATCATAGGCCATTGCGTTTATGGTAAAGTCCCTGTGGCTGAGATCACTAAAAATATCCGCCTTTTTACCCTTATTGCCCCTCATGGAGGTAACTTCATATTCCATGCCTGAATCAACCAGGGTAACCGTCTCATGTTTTAATGAAAAATGCCTTATCTCTCTGAAAACGGATTTTATCTCCGTTGGCCCCGCATCCGTGGCTATATCCCAGTCAAGGGCATCCCTGCCAATAAGCTTATCCCTTATCGCACCGCCCACAACAAAGGCGCTGAAGCCACTTTTACTCAGTCTTTCCAGTATAAAACTCACAAAATCGGGGGTTTTGATCCTGAGGGGAAATTCCGCTCTATTTTCATGGGATATTTTATCCATATATAATCATCTGCCTTAGTACATATTTGTGTAAATACAATATCTTTTATTTTCACCACGGAGAGCACTGCCCCCGTCGCCAAGGCTATGGCAGACCAGGGAGATCACGGAGATTTTATCTTTTAACCTTTTACTCCGTGTTCTCCCTGTCCGTGGTTAGATATAATTTTGCATGTCATATATCATTGGATTAGCGAAATAAACCACCTGGATCCAATTAATTGTTGTAAATTATTTTAAATATTATAAATATATACCAGTCACTGATCTTTCAGGGAATAGATATTTATCATATTTATACTGTCATGGAAATGGATCAAAGAACTGCCCCAAAATTATTCTATGTAATCCTCTTTATATTCCTGGGATTATTTTCCTGGCTCTGCTGGGCATTTATTTCCCCTATTGTGCTTGGTCTTGTCATTGCCAGCGCCTTTTATCCCCTTTACACACGGTATAAAAGACTTGCAAAGGGAAATGAGTTTTACAAGGCCCTTTCAATGACAATATTCGTATTTTTTATCTTAGCCATACCTGTTACCGGGTTTTTCGGGAGCCTTTACAAAGAGGCATTCGGGTTATACAACCGCACAAAGGATTCTGTCTCCATCCAGAAGATGCAGGAGATCCTTGAAAGCGACTCTGTCTGGATAAAACGGTTACATAAAATGGGGGAGCTTGTAAATATCAAGATCGATTCCCAGGGCATTCAAAAGGCTGCGGCAACTGTTGCAAAGGATATCGGCCTGTTTCTAACCATGCAGCTAAGTTCCTTTGCTACAAATATCATGGGTTTTCTGCTTAATTTTTTCTTTATGATGCTGATCATATATTATCTCTTCAAGGACGGGCCAAGGTTGAATAATTACCTCCTTTCGCTGCTCCCGTTCCCGAGGTCACAGCAGGAGCTGATACTTGATAAATTTCATGAGATGGGGAGGGCTGTTATTTTCGGTAACGGGTTATCAGGGATTGTCCAGGGGATACTCGGCGGTTTTGCATTCTACTTTTTTGGACTTGGCTCACCCTTTCTCTGGGGCACAATAATCGGGTTTCTGGCCTTTCTACCAATAGTCGGGGCCTCAGTCGTATATATCCCTGCCACAATAATACTGCTCATCCAGGGTAAATACGGGGTCGCCATTGGCTACCTGATATATAATGCCATATACAGCATATCAATAGAGTATTTTATTAAACCAAGGCTTATCGGTCAGGGCATGAAGATGAATACCATCTTTGTCTTTATCGGCATCTTAGGCGGGCTTAAACTCTGGGGTATCCTGGGCATAATATATGGCCCGTTTATTATAACTATTATTTTTACACTCTTTGAGATCTACAGGCTGGAATACAGGCCAATCAAGGTTGATTAAATGTTTTCATATAATACAAATTAACAGATAAAAGGAGGATATAATGCCAATCGGAACCACAATAACACAGCACATACTCAGTCAGCAGAGAGAAAACCCTGAGGCCACAGGGGCCTTCACATATCTTTTGCATGAACTTATAGTAGCTGCAAAGGTAATATCAAAGGAGGTTAACAAGGCAGGGCTCGCCGATATACTGGGGGCAACAGGAGAAACCAATGTCCAGGATGAAAAGGTGCAGAAACTGGATGTATATGCAAACAGGATCATCATTGAAAGGATGCAGCATATAGGCCAGCTTTGCTGTATGGGGTCTGAAGAGGTGGCTGACCTTATAGATATACCTGAAAAATTCCCAAAGGGTAACTATATATTGCTCTTTGACCCCCTTGACGGCTCCTCTAATATTGACGTGAATATAAGCATCGGCACCATCTTCGGTATATACCGGAAAAAGAGCGATGAGACCGATATAAATTTTCTTTTGAATGAGGTGCTTCAACCTGGGTTTGAACAGGTAGCAGCAGGTTATTTCCTTTATGGCTCAAGCACAATGATGGTATATACCACAGGAAAGGGGGTCCACGGCTTCACCCTCTATCCGAGTGTAGGAGAATTTCTTCTTTCACATGAAAACATCAGAATACCTGAACGGGGTAAGACCTACAGCGTAAATGAGAGCAATTACCAATACTGGGATGATAACACAAAGGCCCTTGTTGATTATTACAAGACAAAGGATAAAAAGACAGGCAGGTCATTCACCTCAAGGTATGTAGGGAGCCTTGTCGCGGATTTTCACAGAAACCTGCTAAAAGGCGGTATATTCCTCTACCCTGCGGATAATAAAGACCCGAAAAAACCCACAGGGAAACTTAGGCTTATGGTAGAGGCAAATCCCCTTGCCATGGTAGTGGAACAGGCAGGCGGTTATGCAAGTGACGGGACAGGCCCAATACTGGGTATACAGCCAAAAGACCTTCACCAGAGGGTGCCCCTTTTCATCGGGAGCAAAGAGGATGTAAAGATGGCTGAAAGGTTCCTTAAAGGGGAGAGAGAGTAAAAAAAGGTTTTCGGTCTGCGGTATGCGGTTTAAGGGAAACCCCTAACACCGCAGACCGAAAACCTCAGACCTTTATTCCGAATACCGAAAACCTTATACCGTAAACCGTTATTCTCCCCTTACCATCTCCAGAAACGCCTCTAACCTTAAGGCGGTTCTTCTGTCGATCGCACCGGGCCGGTCTCCCTCTATAGTAAGTACCGGGATACTCAACCTTTGTCTAAAGATCATGTCATATAACTGTCTGAAACAGAAGGTCTGGGTATAGTGTATGAGGCCGTCAAGTTTTCTTTCTACTATAGCCTCCTCTATATCCCTTAACCTGGGCTCAGAGCCGTAGGGATAGGTGTACAGGGTATACTGTTCAGCTATATCATCAGTCAAATAGGGCATGCTGAACTGGCGCTGCACCTCGTTAAAGACCACCCTTGTACCCAGGGACTCAATAAATTTATAAAAGTCTGAAAATATGGGCGGCACACCGAGCACACCCAGCCTGATATCGGCATTAAGGGTCTTCCTCCCCTTCACCTCATCAAGAAACCTGTCTATCTCCTGTTCAAATTTATCCGGGTCAGACCTGAAATCGGAGGCTGATACGAGAAAGAGGTGATTTTCATAGCCGGTGACAATATTTTCAATATAGGTCAGCCGGTCAATCTCTTTCAGTTTTTGACGGATTCTATCGAGTCTTGCCTTTTCTCTTTTTATATCCGCCCATGATGCACCCAGGGCAATCCTGAAGTCATCAAGCTTTTGTTCAACAAGGTTTCTCATGCGTGTTAAGGGGTAATCAAACGGTATGATCTCAATCCCCTTAAGCCCCATGACCTCTGAAAGCGCTAATGTGTTACTGCAATCCCCTCCGGTTACCGCAACAACACGCCCTATGCCATGTTCAAGTACGGTTGAATAGATACCCTTTATCCAGGCGCAGATATTACCCGGAAACCCTGCTGATTCAGCATTTGTGACAAGTCGATCAGGGTCATCTGCCCCGATAAATATATTGTTTATGTCAACAGGGGTAAAGCCTGCTGCAAATATTATCTCAACTGGTATGGTTGATGTAATACCAATCAACTTATTTTCAGAGACGCCTTGTTTCAATGTTATTTCTCTACAAAATAAAATTTTTCATCAGGGAGTTCGATACAGGTGAGTTTGTTGCCAAAGACCGCACCTGTGTCAAGGCCGATCTTATTTTCAGTCACATATGGTGAATAAAATGGGGTATGCCCGAATATCACCTTTTTCCCGAAGTTATATTCAGAGGTGATAAAGCTCTCCCTTATCCAGAGCATGTCCTTTATGCTCTGTTCCTCTATTTTTATCCCGGGTTTCAGGCCTGCATGTACGATATAATAATTATCCAGTTCAATCAGGGTGCTCATGGACCGGATAAACGAGATGTGTTCAGGCGGGATATAGATGGTGCCGTTTAAACTGTAGCTTTCAAGGGTGGATACACCGCCATTAACCAGAAATGTCTTTTCATCACTCCCGGCAAGGTAGTCAAGAAATATACTCTCATGGTTTCCCATGATGCACCGTACATTTGGGGATTCCCCGCTGAGTTTGATAAGGAGGTCCATTACACCCTTTGAGTCATCACCCCTGTCAAGATAATCCCCTATAAAGATAAGGTTATCCGTTTCAGGGTTCCAGGGTATTATGGAGAGCATCTTTTCCAGCATCTCCCTGCAACCGTGCAGATCACCTACTATGAATGACTTACCGTTCACCATTGTAAATGCTATCTCAGATCCTCGATAAAAAATTGCCCTGCCTTGATGCAGGGCACAGGGTTTATTGAATAAAGCATAAAGGGTATCAATCCCTGCTGCCGCCAAAGATCCTTAAGAGCATTATAAACAGGTTGATAAAATCGAGATAGAGTGAAAGGGCACCAAGGATTGCCCCTTTTCTCACCACATCACCGTCAAGGCCAGCCGGTTGTGTAATGGCCATCTGTTTTATCTTCTGGGTATCATATGCGGTAAGGCCAACAAATACTACAACACCTACATAGCTGATGATAAAAGTAACAGCCGGGCTCCTCATAAAGATATTTACTACAGAAGCGATGATAATGCCTATAAGACCCATGAACATAAAGTTTCCAATAGAGGTAAGGTCTTTCTTGGTTGTCCATCCGTAGATGCTGCATGCGAGAAAGGTAAGGGCGCAGATAAAAAAGGTGCTCGCTATTGATGCCGTGGTAAAGCGAATAAAAATGAAAGAGAGTGTAACACCGTTAAGGGCAGAATAGAGAATAAACAGGGCAGTTGCTGTAAAGCCGCTAATCCTGTTCATCAGCCCACTGATAGCGAAGACTAGAATAAGTTCAGCCACGAGGAGTATGATCAGGGTCGCAGAATTACCATATACAATCTTCAGCATAGTCTCGCTGCCTGATACATACCAGGCTATAAGCCCTGTAACCGCAAGACCCATGGACATCCAGTTATATACACTCCTTACAAACTCGTTTACTCTTACATCCGCTCTCTGAAAAGCAGTTATTCTTTCCATATTGAATCTCCTTTCTATAAAGAAGTTTTTTTACCTTCTAATATAAGACATTAAATGCTATTTTTCAACCGTCTGTCTATGGGGATAAGATCACATTGAGGTGAGATTTGCAATCCTTTCCGTAATAGGGGGGTGTGAATAGTGAATTTTCACATACAGGGGGTGCGGGCAGAGGTTTGATAGATTATCCAGTGCCATCTTTCTTAAAGCGTTTATCAGCGGCTTTGAGTCATTCAGCGCATCATGTGCGAACCTGTCTGCCTCTCTTTCGTACCTTCTTGAGATGGCTGTTAATGCAGGAGATATAAAAATAGCCAGAGGCTCCCAGATGACACCTATTAGAAACAGGCCCGCATAAAAAGGTGTTTCTGTAAACCCGAAGCTTTTGTACATTATTTCCCAGTCAAGCATCCATGCGGCAATGTAAAAAAGGATTAAAGAAAGAAGACTAATAAGGACAAACTGCCTTTTGATATGCCCCTTTTTCAGATGACCTATCTCATGGGCAAGTACTGCAAGTATCTCATCTTTCTCATGGGACGATATCAGGGTATCATAGAGCACAATCCTCTTGCTTTTTGAAAGACCGGTAAAATAGGCATTGGAGTGCCTGCTCCTCTTGCCTGCATCCATCTGAAAAATACCTGTTATTGGTACGCGGCTCTTTTCGGCCAGGGCGCTTATGGCCTGTTCAAGCTCTTTATCCTCAATTGGGGCAAATTTATTGAAAATGGGCGCAATTACAGTTGGATATAAGACTGTCATAAGCAACTGAAAGAGGATAAATATGGCCCATGCAAAAATCCACCACATGTTACCGGTCCATTTTACCATCAGGAAAAAGACTGATAAAAGAAACCCGCCAAGGACAACAGAGATTACCAGGGATTTGATATTGTCAATTATCCATGTCTTGAGGCTGCTTGTATTGAACCCGTATTTTTCTTCTATTACAAAAATTTGATAGTAACTGAAAGGCAGGCCTATAACACCGGTAATGACACTGGGCACAGCAAAAAAGATGAGCCCTGCAATAATATAGTTCATGTCCTTCAGGTTATTCGATAGCCAGGGTAAAAATCCATAAAGGATAATCGCCAGAAAAAAAATCATGCCTGCTATACTGCGGAAGACCGATACTCTGGTATTATCTGCCGTATAGGAGGTAATCTTTGCAAGCTTAATGTCATCCACAAGCCCTTCAAAACAGGCCGGTACCTTTTTGCCGTTTTTTTTGAGATGGGCTGAATTGAAAATGTCCAATAATATATCTGCAACGGAACCAAACAGATATAAAACAATATATGCGAATAAAAAACTATTGATCGTTATCATAACTCTGTCATATCATAACTAAATTTTGTTTAATCAGTTAACAGGGAAACAATTCATCATGGAACAGAAGTTATATATCGTAATGGTCGGGCTTCCTGCAAGGGGAAAATCCACAACAGCTACAAAGGTGAGGGATGATCTCAAAAATGATTCGGTAAGGGTAAAGATATTCAATAACGGTGATCTCAGGAGAAAGCTTATCTCAAACAATACCTCCTATGCGGAGTTTTATGACCCCAAAAACCAGGAGGCCGCTGATATCAGGGAAAGGATATCCCTTATTAATCTGCACCGGGCAAAGGTATATTTAAGAGGCGGGGGCAAGGTGGCCATAATTGACGCAACAAACGCAAGCAGTTCAAGAAGGGAATGGATAGCGTCACAGCTTGATAACCACCCCATACTCTTTATAGAATGCCTCAACAACAATGAGGAAATACTCGAGGCAAGCATACAGCGAAAGGTTGACACCCCTGAATTTGCACACCTTGGCCCTGATGAGGCGATAAGAAATTTCAAAAAAAGGATTTCATATTACCTGAATATATATACATCCCTGAAACATGAACGGAATATTATCAGGCTTGATACGCTTAACAAAAAGGTCATCAATGAGGACATAAAGGATTACATCCCATATTATGACCAGATAAGGGACTTTCTTGTCACCGATTCCGTAAGGCACCTCTATCTTGTAAGGCATGGAGAGACCTATTTCAATCTTGAAAACAGGATAGGCGGCAATTCAGACCTTACTGAAAAGGGGCTGGACCAGGCAAATGCACTTGGCAGGTATTTCGCTAAAAAGGAGGTGTCTGTCATATTTACGAGTTTTTTAAAGCGGACAATGCAGACCGCAGAACCCATAAAAAATGGGCAGAAAAAATGCACTGTCATACCACTTCCGGAGTTCAATGAGATTGACAGCGGAATATGTGAATGCATGAGCTATGATGAAATCAGAAACAAAATGCCTGATATTGACAGGGCAAGGAAGGCCGACAAATATAACTATGTATACCCTGGGGGAGAGGGTTATACAACCATGAAGGAAAGGATAACAAGGGGTATAAACAAGGTGCTTTATCTGAGCGATATATCGAAAAATATTGTGATAGTGGGTCACAGGGCCGCAAACAGGATGATACTTTCGCACTTCCTCTTCAGACGCGAGGAGGATGTGCCATATATCTACATACCCCAGGACAAGTTTTACTATATCTCGGTTACTCA
>CAZCMD010000130.1:0-13997 GCA_964499695.1 uncultured Desulfatiglans sp. | reverse complement strand
GTGAGCTATGGCGGGACAGGAAGCTGAACGCTGACTGTTGATAGCTGAATGCTGAAAGCTTAATCCGGAAAAAGCCTCTTTTCGGATGAAAACTTAATTTAATGTAAATGCAGATTCTGCCGATCAAATATCATCGGGTATATTTTAAAAAAAACTTTTTACATTTGAAATAAAGAGGGATGGCATAATGGGAAATATATATGCAGGTATGAGTGTTGGCATGGGTTTTATTCTTTTCTGCATTGTTCTTTCTTTTATATGGATAACATTTAAAAATTATGCAAAAGGGTCATTTCCGGATAAAAACAGGGATCAGTTGGAATTCTATACCTATCCGGCAGATGAAAACCGGGATGATCACAGTAAAATGGATCAGAGGGCGGAGGTCGCATGGCCTGTCTTCATTGAGACAAATAGCGGCATTATTAAGGCTGATATCAGGGATATTAACAGGTCCGGGGCATTTGTCAGATGCGATAGCCCATGTAAGCCGGGTGAAAAGTTTCGAATCCTTATAAAGACCACAGAAAAAAGGCGCCTGCTTCTCAATGCAGAGGTTGTATGGTCAAACAGCGGTATCCCTGAAGAAAAGGTCATTACCCGCGGCATGGGAATCAGATTTCTTAAGAATCCTGATAAGAATTTGACGGCCCTGAAGCTTGCCCTGGATGAATATGCGGGGGTTCAGGATATACGATCCGTTCAGCAAATGCCCTATTTATCCGGTTCGAGATAGTGTCCATCCTGAAAGAGACAAATTCTAGATGGGGCTTTCAGTCCTGCGCCCAGGGCGGGATCAGTTAACTCTTTGATTTGAAAGCCTTTTGCTGAAAGCTGAACGCTAATAGCTGATCGTTGAATCCAAAAATGACAGTTTTTGGATGGACACGAGATAACTTATCGGAGTTATTCTATCGATATTGACAGCGACCTTCGGCATGTGGTCTGAAAAACTACACACTCCCTATGTGCCGGAAGAAGTAATATGGGTTAGCTTTTGGAGTAACTAACCGGATTCTAAGCGAAAAAACCTATTGCAGGTGTTTCGTTTTTCTATATAACCTTCTGGGTATTATAAAAATCTGTTGCCCCGTAATATCGGCCCGGCAGGTTATATGAAAATACAGCAGAAGGTATAATATAAGGCAATAATAATTACAAAAAAATGATATAACCATAATTGGCCTGGGAGTTTTGTTTTTATTTTATATTTAGCAGTTGTTTTCGTGTTAACAATTTTGACGCTGTAAAATAAGTTATCAGTTCCATGAATGAAAAATATTACAGGATTTAGGCCATATCTTCAGTATTTTTAATATGATACGTTAAGAACAGAGGTATGGCACCTGTTTTGCTTAATGTAATTGTGAATCACAGGTTTTTTTACTTTGTTCGTAACCTGGTATCTTAGAAAAGGGAGTAAAAATAATGAGGCTTAGTTGTGATAATAAAAATCATGGTGTTTCTATTCGAAAAACAGACGGGTTCACAATAGTTGAACTCCTCGTTGCAATGGCAATATCCCTGGTAGTGATGGCCGCCATATTCAGCACCTTTAAATCGCAACAGGATTCGTATGTGGTACAGTCACAGGTTTCCGTAACTCAACAGAATTTGAGAGCCGCTCTTTTTATGATAACCCGTGATATCCAGATGGCAGGGTATTATACCAATATGGCATCGGGTACATATCCGTTCGAGGACCTCGGCGAAGGGTTAGGCGATGTAACGATACGCCCCTTGATGTACGCTAGTGATAATGTGGACGGCATTGCAGGTGTAAAAGATGATACTGATATCCTGGTAATTATTAAGGGCAGCGATACGTGGACGGAGCTTACTGCCGGTGACTTTGCGACTCCAGGAGAGACAGGTACTGCAGGCCTTACTTTAAAACCGGCTACAAAAAACCTTGCAGACCTTAATTATGTTGGCCCGCATAATAAATTCGGGTTTTTGGCAAAAAAAGATTTAAATCGCACTGAAATATTTGAAGTTGGTACAGGTGGTTTTGTGTTCCCTGCAGGTCTGATTGATAATTATGGCGAGGGAGATTTTATAGGAAAGGTGGATGTCATTATATACAGGATAGAGAACCCTGCCTCCGGCCCGATATTGACAAGAAAAAATCTTGGCACAGACGCTACTTATAACGTCATCGCTGAAGATGTGGATGACCTTCAATTCTCCTATTTATTAAATGACGGGAGTGAAGTTCCTAATCTTGATACCCTGTCTGATATTCCCAAGGTCAGGGCTGTGAAGGTTTATATCCTTGCCAGAACTGATAATAAAATAAGGGGCTATAAAGATCCCAATACATATCAAATAGGGAATTCGGTGCTTCCCACTGGCGGGTATAAAGACGGGTATATGCGCAGGGTTTTATCTGCAACTGTTAATGCCAGGAACATCGGGTTGTAATATTTTGAAGATGGCGATTAGTCGGAGAAAAGATATTTCATATAAAAGAGTAAGTAAAATACTAATATTTTTTATAGAAAATAACAGAGGATGTCATGAAGAAAAAATATATCAGGATAGCTAATGAACAAAAGGGTTTTACCATCCTGGAAGTATTGATAGCGATTTCCATATTAACTGTTGGTCTTCTTGCTGTAGCTACAATGCAGGTATCAGCAATAAGAGGAAACAGTTTAAGTTCCAATGTTACCGGCGCCCTTGCCCTGGCAGAGGACAAGATGGAGTACTTGCTGGGTATAAATTATAATGACGCCTCATTGCAGGATACCATACCCGCAAACAATGCTAACCTTAGTACAATAGCCAGCGGCAGCGTTGATCATGAAGATCCTAATATCGATGAAACAGGGGCGGTTGGCGGGCGGTATCGCAGAGTGTGGAATATCTCTAATAATGACCCCATAACAAATAACAAGGCCATCACTGTCATAGTGACATGGAATCAGAACAAGCAAAAAGTGATCATTTCATCCATTAGAAGATTATAAAACGGAGATATTTAAAGATGACTTTGTATAAAGATATAATTTTAAAAGAAAATGGAAATGTGACAGTCATCGCATTAATGATACTCGTTATACTCACGATTATCGGAATATCTGCAAGCAGAACATCAACTACGGATATGCAGATAGCAAGAAATCAGATTCCCCATAAGCAGGATTTTTTTGTTTCTGAAGGGGGACAGAACAAAGAGGCTGCATTTATCGGGACCGGAGGGTATCCTGTTACAGATGTTAATACCCCAAGTCCGTATGATGATCCACTCGCTGATGGAAAATATGACATATTAACTGCCGGTAAGAGCTATGATTATAAAATTTATTACGAAGGGCATTTTCTTCCCCCAAAGGGATATTCAACAGAGGGTTATGCCAGGTATGATTATACAGTTGATACAGAGGGCGGAACCAGCAAATATGCGATAGACAGTAGATATTATAAAATCGGACCAATAGCGGATTAGTCGGTTTTATTATGAAATTTATACAGGCTTATTTAAAAAGGTGTTTGGTCTCGCGGTTTGAGATAAACAGTGCAGTTTATAAAAGGTGCTTAAACAGGGGTATTAAAATGACCAGTAAATATAGACTTCCATTATTTTGTAATGCAGTTTCTTTTTGTGAGGAAAGAAAAATGAAAAAAATAAATATAAACATCCTATTATTGATACTTTTTTCTGCTGTTATGCTTCTTTCAACCAGGGCTGTATTTGCCCAACCAACGGCCAATAATGGTAGCCTGACTACAAATGAAGAAACAGTAGTTCTTGGTGGAACATTAACCACTCAAGTTGGAACATATACAGGAACTCTAACATACGAGGTCGTAGCCTCCCCATCTAACGGCAATATAACCAATTTCGATGCTGCAGCCGGAACATATGATTATGAGCCTGATCCTGATTTTAATGGTTCTGATCCCTTTACATTCCAAGTAACTGATTCTGATGATCCGACTCATCCATCAAATCCCGCGACTATTTCTATAACAGTGAATGGGGTAGCTGATATAGCAGATGATACAATAACTACTAATGAGGATACTGCCGGGTCAGTTAACGCCCTTACCAATGATAGTTTTGAAGATGGTTCCAGAACGATAACCGGTACAACAAACGGTACACATGGAAACGTGAGTACAGATGGAACGAATGTAACTTATACACCAAATGACGACTATAACGGATCAGATACTTTTACATATACAGTTACTTCCGGAGGCGTTGCAGAGACAGCTAATGTAACAGTAACAGTGAATGGGGTAGCTGATATAGCAAATGATACAATTACCACCAATGAAGACACAGCTGGATCAGTGAATGCCCTTACCAATGATAGCTTTGGAGGTTCAGCAACGATAACCGGTACAACAAACGGTACCCATGGAACAGTGAGTACAGATGGAACGAATGTAACCTATACGCCCAGTGCTGACTTTAATGGAGCAGATACATTTACATATACAGTTACATCTGGAGGAGTGACAGAGACAGCTAATGTAACAGTAACAGTGAATGCAATTAATGATGTTCCTGTATTTACAAAGGGCGGAGACCAGACAGTGGATGAGGATGCTGGAGCGCAGACAGTAGCAGGCTGGGCAACAGCAATTTCAAAAGGCCCGGCGGATGAATCTGGTCAGACTCTTACTTTTAATGTAACGAATAATACCAATACTGCGCTTTTTTCAGCGCAGCCTAGTATTAATGCAACAACCGGGACACTTACATTCACCCCGGCGGATAATGCCAATGGTTTTGCTACAGTGACGATATCCCTTTCAGATAACGGAGGTGGTGACAATACATCTACTCCCCAGACCTTTACAATAAATGTAACAGCAGTAAATGATACACCTTCCTTTACCAAGGGAGGGGATCAGACAGTTGCAGAGGACTCAGGAGCACGCAGTGTGGCTGGCTGGGCAACATTAATTTCAAAAGGGCCGGCAAATGAATCAGCTCAGACACTTACTTTTAATGTATCGAATGATAATAGTACGCTTTTTTCAGCGCAGCCTAATGTTGATGCAACCGGGAGACTCACTTTCACCCCTGCGAATAATGCCAATGGTTCTGCTACCGTGACGATATCTCTTTCAGACGACGGAGGTGGTGCTGGTACATCTGCTTCCGAGACCTTTACAATAAATGTAACACCAGTAAATGATAATCCGTATATTTCTAACATATCGAATAAAAGTACAAATGAAGACACAGCGCTAACCGTAAACTTTACTGCAGATGAAGGAGGCTGGGGCTGGACAGATGAGAATGCCCAGGAATTAACAGTAACAGCCACAAGTAATAACGAGTCGGTAATAGCGAATTCCGGGATAACAGTGAACTATACACCTGATGGTGCTGCTGATGCAGAAGGTGGGTCGTTATATATAACCCCTGTATCTCAGGCCAATGGAACAGCAGCGATTACAGTAACAGTAAGTGATGGAACAGCTAGTGCTACGGACACATTTGTAGTTACAGTTAATGCTGTAAATGATCCCCCAACGCTTGATGCCCTATCAGATATACCAATGAATGAGGATGGCGGAGCCAAGACAGTTAATCTTACAGGTATAGATGAAGGAGGCGGCAGTATTGAGGATGTACAGGTTGTAACGATAAATGCGACATCAAGTGACCCTTCGATAATACCAAACCCGACTATAACCTATGTACAGGACAGCACAACAGGCACACTGGAATTTACACCGGTAGCCGATGCAAATACAGCGGCCAGCGGACCGGTAACCATAACAGTAGAAGCGCAGGATAATGGAGGAGGTACTGCTGTTCAGACATTCACAGTAACAATAACCCCGATAAATGACATGCCCGTATTTACAAAAGGTCCTGATCAAGTGATAACAGAAGATGCACCAGCTCAGGTAATCAACTGGGCAACAGGCATTTCAGCAGGGGCTTCAAACGAATCAGGTCAAGTGCTTACCTTTACTGTAACAAATAATAATGATAGTTTATTTAGTGTCCCGCCTGCCATATCAAGCACCGGGCAACTAACCTATACACCTGCTCTTAATAAACACGGTATAGCAACTGTTACAGTAAATTTAAAAGATGATAATACAGCCGGCGGGGCTGCACTGACTACAGCAGACCAGACATTTACTATCACAATCAGTGCGCAAAATGATACTCCTGTATTTATCGTAGGGCCTGACCAGGAGGTGGAGGAAGATGCAGGTGCTCAGACAGTATTTCCTTGGGCAACAGGCATTGATGACGGAGATCCTGAAATTACTCAGACTCTTAATTTTAATGTAACCACAGATAACGATTCATTGTTCAGTGTTCTTCCGGCTATAGATTCTACCAATGGCCGGTTAACCTATACTCCTGCTGCAAACGTTGCCGGCGAAGCGTATGTAACGGTAACCTTAACAGATGATGACACTGCGCAAGAAGGTACTGGTTCTGCTATAACATCACCTGCCCAGACCTTTACCATCACGATAAATGCTATTAATGATACGCCTGTTTTTACAAAAGGCGAGGATAAAACCATCCACGAAGATCAGGGCGAACAGAGTATTGCTGGCTGGGCAACTGGCATTGATGACGGAGATCCTGAGGTGGATCAGGTACTCACGTTCAATATAACTAATACAAATCCTGGTATTTTTATTTCACAACCATCAATATCCTCGGACGGTACTCTTAGTTTCAGCCCGAATCCGGATGCTGTCACTGACACTGTATCAGCCACAATAACGGTTACTCTTTCTGATAATGGCGACGGCGCTAATACTTCAGCAGCCCAGACTTTTACAATAACCATCAGGGCAGTTTATGAGCTTACTATTTCTTTTTATTCAGAAAGCTCCCGTAATGAATATGCCAATGTCACTGCAAGCGCAGGTTCTATTGCCGAATTAAGCCCCGGTGGAAAGGCTCCGGGGACATTTAAATATGTAGATGGGGATACTGTAACCATTAAGGCAGAGGGCACTGAAGTTGCTGGAGCACAGAGAATAGGTACTAAATTCGTTCAATGGGTAGTGCCGGTGGGGGACTATAGCCCAGTAATTGCAAGCGGTAGCAGCACTAACACCTTCACCTTAAACAGTGATCTGATGCTTGAAGTCGAGTTTATTGGTCAATACATAGTAACCTCCATATACAGGGAAAATGGTAAAATATTGCCTGGCGCTTCCGGAGAAGGCTTAAACCAGATAGTCTCTCATGGCGACAGTCTCTCCTTCACTATTACCCCTAACGCAGGTTACCACATAGCCGATATAATTGTGGATGGTTCTTCAGAAGGCCCGCCCCCGAGCCCGACAAGTGCTTATACGAGGACCCTTAACAATATTATTGAAGATCATGAAATAATAGCTATTTTCGGAGAAGGGACTGCTCCATTTAATCCACCTTCATCCGCGGGTGATGATCAGGTATACACCACAACTGTTCCGCCATCGGTAATGCTGGTTATGGCAAGAGATCATAGACTGTATTACAAGGCATATGATGATTACTCTGACCTGGATGATGACGGCCAGCTTGATATAAAATATACTCACTCAATTGATTATTACGGATATTTTGATCCATATAAAGTTTATAAATATAATTCGACTCCCACTCTTGAAAAAAATCGTTATTTCTATCCGGTAAGATTTAGCGCTGATAAAAAGACTTCAGGAAATCCGGCTGACGGCGAGTGGAGCGGCAACTTCTTAAACTGGGCTGCAATGGCTCGAGTTGATACTATGAGAAAGGTTCTTTACGGAGGATACAGGTCATATGATGAAAATGATGGAACAATACTTGAAAGGACATTCCTGCCTCAGGACGCCCATAGCTGGGTAAAGGTTTATACTCCTAGTACAGCCACTGAATCAACTGATGTGGGTACAAAGTATCTTGTCCCATGGGACAAAACATCAATATCGTTATGCAACACCACAAAAGATGCTTCTACCAATCCTCCGTTAATTAGAGTCGCTGATGGTGAATTTAAACAGTGGACTTCAAACGAAAGATGGCAATGTGCATGTGTTGGAGAGCATAGTGATGATTATGATACTATAATTCCAAATAAAACGGGTCAATGGCTTGGTGATCACACTGCTAAAGTAAAAGTAGCTGTTAATACAACTGATGTTAATGGTAAGAGTCTTATAGGAACAGAAAAGGTTAAAGTATATCCAAACGGAAATATAAAACCAATCGGCCTCCTTCAGACATATGGTGAAACAGGAAAAATAAATTTTGGGCTTATCACTGGTTCATATGACAAGAATAAATCCGGAGGACTCCTGAGGAAAAATATTGGTCCTATTACAGGTGTCAGCTCATCAACTGATGAAATAGATGCCAATACAGGAAAATTTCTTACCGGAACCAGTAATAAAGGAATAATCAGCACATTAAATAGCATCAGGATATTAAATTATGATTATTCTGGTGTATCCAATAATGGAACATATAATTCAAGTGATACATGCCCATGGCAATTAGGACCCGATTTTATCGAGGGGCGTTGCAGCAACTGGGGTAACCCTATTTCTGAGATGTATTATGAAGCGCTCAGATATTTCTCAGGCCAAACCGCGACGGCTGAATTTTCCGCTGCTACAAAGACTAACGATAATAAACTGGCGCTTACAAGCCCTGCATGGGTTGATCCATATAATGTTAACAATTTCTGTTCCCGACCTTTTATTATGGTCATAAGCGATATTTCTCCCAGTTTTGATTCTGACCAGTTGCCTGTAAGTCCTTTTTCTGGCAGCTTTACCGGTACACTTGGTACCCTCAATGTTGAAGAAGAGACTAAAGCGATTGGCGCAACATTAATAGGGAATGAGGGTATAACTGGCAATTATTTTGTCGGTCAGATTGGCACTGCTACATCGGACAATCAGTGCACACCAAAAAATGCTACTGCAGCCATCGGATTAGGTCAAACAAGAGGAATATGTCCTACAGATGCTGATAGAAAGGGAAGTTACTATCTGTCTGGAATGAGTTATTGGGCAAAAAGAAATGACCTTAGAACAACTCTTGCTGACGAAGGTTATAAACAAACAGTGGAAACTTTTTCCATAGCCTTAAGTACGCAACTACCAGAAATTAAACTTAATGTCGGTAATTCAATTGTTAAAGTTATGCCAAGCGCATATAATTCCACTAGAAAAAATAATTCTACTTTAGTCCATTTTGGAATTGAATCAATGGATGCAACAAGCGGAAAGTTTTATATAAACTGGGAAGATTCAGAACAAGGAGGAGACTATGACCAGGATGCAGATGGCTTTCTTTCGTATGTAATTGATAATAGTGTCACACCTGCGAAAATTACATTTAGAGTTGAGGTTAACAGTTCTTCAACTGGGGATTTATTAAAAATTGGCTACGTAATAAGTGGTACAACTAATAATGGAGTTTTTTTCCTGGCGGATAATCATGGTAATGTAGATGATAGAATTAAAGGAGATACATGTGTATCTCATCCTACTAACTCAAATATGAGTACATCTGATAACCAGGTAGGATACTGGCGGGCTGATGATGGTGATAATTCATATAATGAGGCGTCATGGTGGTGTGGAGAGAAAACTCATACTGTTGGTACAGATACTGCTGCATCGAACCTCAAAGATCCTTTATGGTATGCAGCAAAATGGGGAGCTTTCAAGGATGTTAATGACAGTGGCACCCCGGATCTACAGAGTGAATGGGATGAAAATGGTGATGGCGATCCTGATACATATTATCGCGTTACAAACCCTTTAAGGCTTGAGCACCAGTTGAACGAATCCTTTAAGGATATCATGAGCAGAGGTGTTTCCCATGTAGCGCCTGTTGTGTCTGTGGATGAGGCAAACAGAACCCAGAGCGGTGATGACTTATACATGGCCTTTTTTAAACCCGAAGATGATAATTACTGGAAGGGTAATCTGAAAAAATATGGTCTGGATCGATTGACGAGAACCGAATGTGGAAGGACTAAACCTGAATGGACTGTAACCGATTCACAGACTGTTTCAGATGAACAGGGTACACATCGTAAAATAGCAGCGGATTGTGAAGGATCATTTTATGCCAGCAGTATATCCTACTGGACTAATCCGGCAACAGGAGGCGACGGAGGGTTTGTGGACCGCGGTGGAACAGGCGCCCTGTTGTTAAATACACTTAGAAATATCGGTAGTTCAACAATTCCAAATGATTATCATCTGAACAGAACAATTTTGACATATAAAGGCGCTTCTGATGGCTCTCTTGTGAAATTTAACAGGACAAATATCTCTACTACTGATCTTAATGCGGATAGTACCACTCAATGGAGCAGGCTTTTTAATTTTATGTATGGATATACATATGACGCCAATACAACCACGACACTCGGGATAGGAACACCCAAGGCAAAGAGGACCTGGATTATGGGCGATATTATTCATTCTGAACCAAGGGTAATCGACTATTTTGACGAAGAAGATGGTACTTTGGAAGATCGTTTTGTAGCAGTTGGTTCAAATGATGGTATGCTTCATTTCTTTAATGATGACGGTGGAGGGGAGGTAGCTGCCTTTGTCCCTGCTGATCTTCTTACCAAGATTAAGGATCTGGCTAATCCCGGATCTCACAGGTATATGGTTGACGGATCTCCTGTCCTTTATAATAGCTCAGAGATAGATCCTGTGTCCGGATACAAGTATAAAACCCTCATCTTTGGTGAAAGAAAAGGCGGAAGGAGTTACTGGTTGCTGGACATAACGAGCCCTGATCCTACTAACTGGAAGGTAAAACGTCATATACAGGGTGGCGTTTCAGAAGGGATAACCACAACCAAAACCACCAGGATTGCAGAACTTGGTTATACATGGAGTAAACCCGTTTTTACCCGGTTGAGAACCAGTGCAACTGTTATTAAAGATGTGGTGATATTCACCGGAGGTTATGACCCGATGGAGGACAGCTTTCCGGAAGAGTTCCAGGACACAGATGAAGACGGAAAATATGATTCTGGAGAGTCACACGCTGCTGTTCCCGGAGGATCAGAGGGGTTTGATGCATATAATCCCGGAAAGAACAGTATGGGGAGAGGAATATTTGTTATGGATGTTGATACTGGTGAGATCCTCTTTAAAGCGACATACGGAAACATTGATCTGAAGACCGGGTATGAACAGACATATACTGATATGAAGTACTGTTTTCCGGCAGACCCCTCGGTTATTTCCTTTTCAGAAAACCAAAAGGTTATCTACTCGGCCGATATATATGGACAGATATGGAAAATCGTTTTCAATTATAATGTGGCATCCATGTGGACAGTACAAAGGGTTTTTACCTCTAATCCGGGGTACACGCTTGCTTCAGGCAACACGGATATTACAAGCGCAGTTGAAAATCCGGATGACTCAGGAAGAAAGACCTTCTATTCACCGGATGTGTCATATTACGGGAACGAATATACAGACCACCCGGTGCTCTATTTTGGCACCGGTGACCGTGAGCATCCGAAATTAACCATGATCTCTGACAGATTTTATTCAGTGGTAGATTCCGGCACCCCTTCGAATGAAGGTAATCTATTAAATCTTACCTGTGATGAACTTGATGCGGATGCTGATATTGCCTCACCAGAAGGGCATGACGATAATGACAAAGCCATTCAGGACAGTCTTAAAAACCTTCTTACGAACGGATCTGCTAAAGGCTACTATAGAATACTCGATAAGCAGGGAGATTGTTTTACTGGAATTGGCAGCCATGTCGGAGAGAAGGTATTAAGCAAACCGACCCTGTTTGCTGAGAATATTTATTTTACCACCTATCAGCCGATTCTTGGAGAACCCTGTAATCCGCTTGGCAATGCCTATATTTATGGGCTTGAATATTCATTCGGCACATCGGCCTTTAATTATGACACGACTAATGATGGTTTAGATGGTCAGTTACGGACCATCAAAGATACATTCAGAAAAATAGAAAACAGCGCAATTCCTTCGGGGGTAAGAGTAATAATGAGAGAAGGCGAGGCAGCCGGTTTTGTAAGTGCCGGTGGAAATATTGTAGGTGCAGGAGAAGAAGGAAGTACTTCTATACCGGGGCCTCCGGGAGGAGTTGCACGGTTGATGTGGAAGAATGAATAGTTTTTTTATTCGATAAATTATTAGTGTTCTTTTTCAGGTCTATCCGGTAATCAAATGATTCCCGGATAGACCTTTATGGCCTTAAGTGAACAATCTCTTTAGGAGTTATGAATGATTGCATGTAAACCTGGAAATAAAAAAAATCATGGCTTTACCCTGTTGGAAACGATGATAGTAATCGCAATAATAGGCATTTTATCGGGCATAGCCATCCCTGCATTTATTAAATGGCTTCCAAATAACAGGCTGAAAGGTGCGGCACAGGATATTTATTCAGATCTGCAACTGGCAAAAATGCAGGCTGTCAGCAGTAATAAAGACCAGACGGTTGAATTTATAGTGCTTGAAAAAAAATATAAAAGAGCAGATGGCACTGAAATTTTATTAGATACTGCTTACAGTGATAGTGTTTGGTATGGTATCGGTAACGCAACAAAAGATGTGGATGAAGCCAATTTTACTGGAGACTTTGTTACCTACCAGGATGATAAAGTGACATTTAACTCCAGGGGAATGACTCAAAATGCTGGCAATAGTGGCAACGGATTTGTTTATCTTTCAAACAAATACGGAAACGTCTATGCCGTTGGCACCAGATCATCAGGGGTGATTTTGATCAGAAAATGGGTTGGCACCGAATGGAAATAGTAATGAAATAAATGCCGCCCCGGTCAGTTAATATGCCGCCCCGATGGGGCTGGTAAAAATGATTCACATACAGTGCTGTTAACATACCGCACCTATTTGCCTGGTTCCCACGGTCTTCGCGCATAGGCGTCAAGCTAAGGCAAAAAGCAAAAGCCTAAAGCAATAGCTCACACAGAGGCGCAAAGAACACTAAGAAAATCAAATGCTTTTTACATAATATTTTTTTGTTTTTTAACTTTGTGAGCTTTGTGACTTTGTGTGAAAAATGATTTTTTTGTCTGGTTAACTCTGGTTCCAACGGTCTCCGTGGGAACCTCTTCTCATAACGCTCCGCGTAAATAATTTCATTTGAGATGCATACAGTCCGGAGCTTTTTCATATTGACACGTTTATGTAATTGCCTGTACAAGTACCTCCCATGTATTGACTCTACGATTCACATGCAAAGATAAAGACCTGAAATCTCTTACAGGGGATAATCTATGTTCAAAGTCAGCGGGATTGATTTAGTTATCATTATCATGTATTTCATCGTGGTCATCATGGTAGGGCTCTGGGTATCCAAGCGGGGCTCCAAAAACATGGAGACCTACTTCCTTGGCGGTAAAAGCCTGCCCTGGTATATCCTGGGCATTTCCGATGCATCGGGCATGTTTGATATCAGCGGCACAATGGTGCTTGTGACATGGCTGTACATGTATGGCCTTAAGAGCATCTGGCTCCCGTGGGTGTGGCCGACATTCAATCAAATCTTTCTGATGATGTTTTTAAGCGCCTGGCTGCGGCGATCAAATGTTCTGACCGGCGCTGAATGGATCAAAACACGATTCGGGGATGACAAGGGGGCGAAGCTCGCTCACTTGAGTGTAGTGTTTTTCGCCCTGATAGCTGTTGTCGGGATGCTGGCTTACGCATATAAAGGGATTGGCAAATTTGCGGTTGAGATGTTCCCCTGGCGTTTTACCAATACCAATGAGGGGCTCTTCTGCGATGCGAATATCTATGCACTGATACTCATGGGTTTAACATCGCTTTATACTGTTAAAGGCGGGATGATCAGCGTTGCCATAACCGAGGTAATGCAGTTTACAATACTTACCATCACAGCAATAGCCATAGGCGTAATAGCAATAGTTTCGGTTAGCCCTGCTGAGATTCAACACCTGATCCCCACGGGCTGGAGAAGGGTTTACCCGCTTCAGCTCAAGCTGGAGCTTAGAGCATGCGAAAGG
>CAZCMD010000129.1:0-14036 GCA_964499695.1 uncultured Desulfatiglans sp. | reverse complement strand
AGGAACTTGTCAGGCCTAATGCACAATACATGTCCGGTAAGGTTGATCAGATTATTCAATTTCAGGATAATATTGTCAGCCTGCTTCCGGATGATCCCGAGCATATTTTGGTAAGCATGGCTCTTGAAAGAAGTGCGGAAGGCGCCCCTTCAGTCTATGAAGTCAATGTCAACACAAAGAAAAGAAGACTGATACACCCCTATAAAGAACTTGTACAAGATTGGATGGCTGATCAGCAGGGGCGTATAAGGGTCGGCCAAAAATATTACGAGGAAGATAATACATTAAGTATGATAATATATAATCTGGACACTAAAGAGTGGGTGGAGACATGGAAACAGGATGTCTTTTCAAAGACTCCGATTACACCTATGGGCTTTGGAAAAGACCCGAACATTTTATATGTCCGGGCTGTTCACAATGACCGGGATGCTATTTTCAAGGTGGATGTGAGCAAGGCTGATCTGCCTATGGAATTATTAGCCAGTGATGATAAATATGACATTGAAGGCAGTCTTATATATAGCCGAAAAACAAGGGATGTCGTAGGCGTTTACCATGGCGAAGCCGAAGGTGAAAGAATTTACTGGGACAAAGAGTTCAAAGAATTCCAGGCGGCTATTGACAAGGCCCTTCCTGATACAACCAACTATTTAACAAGTTTTAGCGAAGACGAACGGCGGTATATTGTATACCGGACGAATTCCACGACACCCGGAATATATTATTTGGGTGATCGCGACAGCAAAAGCATGAACCCAATTGCCCACACCTATCCTCAATTGGAAGGGAAAATTCAGGGCAGTAAAAAAATAGTGTACACTGCCCGGGATGGAAACAAAATAGAGGCGTATCTTACATTGCCCGGAAGCCATGATCCCAATGTGCCGGGCCCGGCGGTGATCTTTCCCCACGGTGGACCCATGGCCCGTGATTATGCAGGCTTTGATTATTGGACGGAATTTTTTGCAGGCAAGGGCATTATAGTCCTCCAGCCCAACTTTCGCGGGTCTTCAGGTTATGGCAAGAAATTTGAACAGGAGGCGATGGAGAATATGGGACTTACCATGCAGGATGATCTGACTGATGCCGCCAACTGGCTTGTAGGACAGAAACTGGCTGATCCTGAGCGCCTCGGCATTATCGGGGCAAGCTATGGCGGCTATGCTGCCCTTATGGGTGCGGTAAAGACCCCGGATATGTTCAAGTGCGCCATCAGTTTCGCGGGTATCAGCGATCTCATCGAGCTACGCGATTCCTATCGATATTATAGCAATTATAAAGTAGTCCGCGAGCAACTTGGCGAGAACGATAAAAAACTTGAAGCCGTTTCACCCATCAGGTTTGTCGACAGAATCAAGGTCCCTATCCTGTTGGTACACGGTGATGAGGATCGAACAGTATCTGTCGACCAGAGCCGGAAGATGGCCAACGAATTGAAAAACAAGAACAAGGTATACAAATATATAGAGTTGGTAAAAGGCGACCATAACCTTAGTCTACAGGAAAACAGGCACAAGCTTTTCAGTGCCATGGATGAGTTTTTAGATAGCTATTTGTTAAAATAAACGATTCGTTATCGATCGAGGACGGAAGCTTCTCCAACCACCAATTTATCCCGCCATAGTTATTTAACGAAGGCGGAAGCTTTAGCGGCGGTGGTAACGGTGATGGTTAGCCTCCGTCCTTGTCCGACGCCTTAAGCTATCACCGACGGTTTCCGCTGTAGCATTTTCTATGAAGGATGGAAAGGCTTGACTGAGGAATCCTCACCCACTTCATTCCCCGACCGGCCTACCTGCCCTGGCCTTGACAATGGCTGGATCGGGGAATCCAGTTTTAGGCATATAAGAAATTATGTTTTGTATTTTCCTTTTAATGTGTATAATTAAAGCAAGTCATACACATGGGAGTGAGGTTATGAGAACAAACATTATTATTGATGATCGCTTGATGAACGAAGCCCTTAGGTTATCTGATACAAAAACAAAGAAGGCTGTAGTTGAAGAAGGTTTATCGTTGCTTATAAGGTTGAAAAAGCAGCAAAAAATCAGGTTGCTACGTGGCAAACTTAAATGGGAAGGTAATCTCGATGAGATGAGGCTGGACAATAAATGATCCTTGTTGACTCCTCAGTCTGGATAGCTTACTTCAACGGGCAAATGAGCTGGCAGTCGAATCTTCTGGATGATCTGTTACAGTCCGAACATCTGTTGATCGGTGATTTGATATTAACTGAAGTATTACAGGGGTTCCGATCAAACAGAGATTTTGAAAGGGCAAAAGAATTTTTGGACTTTCTTGATATAGTAGAATTGGGCGGCTACCAGATTGCCATTAAAGCTGCCAGTAATTATCGGGCTATGCGAAAAAAGGGTATTACGATAAGAAAAACAATCGATGTTATAATAGGTACATATTGTATAGAAAATGATGTTTCCCTGCTGCATGATGATCAGGATTTTATACCCATGGAACAACATCTTGGGTTACCCGTAGTAAGTCGCGATAACAAGAAATAAAGAATCACGAGTATCGTATAAAAGGTGGTTCCCAAGACCATTGGAACAAGGAAAATTCAATCACTAAAACCATAAGGGCACGCTGCAGCGTGCCCCCTACTATTGCATATAATAATGCACTCGTCTTACCCTGTTTAGTAACTCAGCCCAAATCCTATCGGGAAAAGGGGGTTATATTTTTCTTTAGGCATATTGACGTTCATTGGAAGCTCTTCATTTGACCTTGGCCATGAAAAAGAGAGCTTACCGGTCGGATTGTAATCACCGAACAGCACATCAGTGATCCCCTGCCCTTCTGTGCCGGGCAGAAATGCCGCAACCAGGGCATCTGCCCGCGGGAGGATATCATTAACAATCATCGGCCTGCCTGAGATCACTATCACCACCACAGGAATCCCCGCCTTTTTAAGGTTGTTAATGGTTGCAACATCCTGAGCATCCAATGCAAGGTCTTCCCTGTCACCAATACCCTCTGCGTATGGGAGTTCACCAACAACAGCAATACCAAGGGCAGCGCCCTCTGCACCTGTTCCATCAAGAGAGTATGTAATCTCAGTTTCATTTGATACTGCGGCCTTTACAGCAGAAAGCACTGTTGTGCCTCCTGGTGTAACCTCACCTGTCTGCCCCTGCCAGCGGATGGTCCATCCGCCGCACTGGTTTCCTATATTATCCGCACTCTTTCCTGCCACATGAATCCTTGTGCCTGTTTTAGAGATGGGCAGAACCTTGTTATCATTCTTTAAAAGCACCAGAGATTTACGCACCGCCTCCCTTGCGACTGCCCGGTGTTCGGGTGACCCGAATGTATTGTGCAATGACCTGTCAGCCTTATGTGTCTTTGTATCGTCCATAAGCCCCATTGCAAGCTTTACCCTCAGGATACGGGTAACAGCATCGTCTATACGTGCAATGGGCACCTTCCCCTCTTCAACAAGGGCCTTGAGCGTATCGAAAAATTCACGATAACCGCCCGGTTCCATTGCCATGTCCATACCGGCATTAATCGATATCATGATGGATTCCTTCAGGTTCATGGGGTTTATCTGGCGTATTGCATTATAATCGGAGATCAGGAATCCATCAAAACCCAGTTCCTCTTTGAGTATCTCAGTCAGGAGCCGTTTACTGCCTGAACAACGCTCACCATTCCATGTGCTGTATGAAGGCATGATAGTGCCCACTCCCGCCTCAATAGCGGTTACATAACCAGGGAGATGAATTCGGCGCAGGGTGGCCTCATCAACCTTTGTATCACCCTGATCAAGCCACATACGGGTTACATCGCCACCGGGAAACCCAGGCCTTGGCGCCTTTGTTGCCTCGGTGCCACCATCACCTGCGTAATGCTTGGCACAGGCAAGAACAGAGAGGGGGTCAGATAAGTCAGTGCCCTGAAGCCCCATTATCATTGCCTTTCCAAGCACCTTTACTATCTCGGGGTCTTCTGAAAAACCTTCATATGTGCGGCCCCACCTGATATCCTGTGGCACTGTTACCGCAGGGGCAAATGTCCAGTGGATGCCTGTGGCCCGCATCTCCTTTGCAGTGATCCTGCCGATCTTTTCCACAAGCTCAGGGTCACGGGTGCAACCCAGGGCAATATTATGCGGGAACATTACTGCTCCCAGTACATTGCTGTGGCCATGAACCGCATCTATTCCGTAAAGGGCAGGTATCTTTAACCTTGTCTTTAATGCCTCTTCCTGCACTTTGTCATAGAGATTGGTCCATTCAATAAGGCTGTTATCTTTGGTTGGGTCTGAATCACCCCCGCTTAAGACAGAACCTATAAAATATTTTTGCATGTCGCCCGCATTAGCGAGCACCTTGTCCTGCTCAGGCTGGGTCATCTGACCTATCTTTTCATCAAGTGTCATCTGACTTAAGATTTCTTTGGCTTTGGCATCAAAGGCCTTAAAGCCTTTAATGGCTTGCGTCTGTTCGGCTTGTTTTTCTTGTTTTACCTGTTCGGGCGCCTGAGACTGACATGATACAAAGAGTAAAGATAAGAGAATTAAACATATCAGTGATAAACGATGTATTCCCGCCTTTTTCATTTTGCCACTCCTTAAGATTTTATTAAATTTGTTGGAATTGGCGCATATTACAAAAGCCTCCTGATCTTTACAACACTTTTAGTTATGCCCCTGATCCGCTTTACTTTTTAAGATTATTCAGATATTTAGTGTTGATCCAGAAAGAAGCATATCCTGGACATAGCTTTCAGCTGTCAGCAGTCCGCTGTCAGCCACGAAAAATGTTTTATATTCAAAGATACGGAGGCAGTTATGTCTATAAATTCCCTGTCCCCCCTTGACGGGCGCTACAGTAAAAATATTGACCCACTTAAACCATATTTTAGCGAATGGGGGCTGATCAAATACCGGATACATGTTGAGGTTGAGTGGCTTATCATGATGTCTGAAGAGACTGGAATTACCCATGTCAGGGCGCTCTCTGATACAGAAAAGGCGGCTTTACGAAAAATAGTCTCTGGCTTTGATGAAGAAGAAGCCAATATCGTTAAAGATATAGAGGAAGAGACAAGGCATGATGTAAAGGCCGTTGAGTACTATATTAAGAAGAAGATAAAAGGTTTATCCCTTGAAGATATCTCAGAGTCTATCCATTTCTGCTGTACCTCAGAGGACATAAACAACCTTGCCCATGCCCTCATGCTTAAGGAGGGTATAAATAATGAATGGCTTCCTGCTGCAGAGGATATGATTAAAAGATTAGGAGTGATCGCCGAAGAAACCACTGATATCCCCATGCTTGCACGGACACATGGCCAGGCAGCCACACCCACAACAGCAGGAAAGGAACTGGCGGTATTTATTTACAGGTGGAAGAGGCAGCTAAGCCAGATCAGAAGAATAGAATACCTTGGTAAATTCAATGGTGCTGTTGGCTGTTATAATGCCCACTGTGCTGCATACCCTGATATAGAGTGGGAGGATATTTCAAGGAAACTGGTTGAGAGGCTGGGCCTTGCATTTAACCCCCTTACAACCCAGATAGAATCACACGACTATATGGCAGAGCTGTTTCATGCCCTGATAAGGTTCAATAATATCCTTATGGATTTTGACCGTGACATGTGGACATATATCTCTTTAGGCTATTTCAGGCAGAAGGTGGTAAGCACTGAGGTGGGTTCATCTGTTATGCCACACAAGGTAAATCCAATTGATTTTGAAAATTCTGAGGCAAACCTTGGCATCAGTAATGCACTCCTTGACCACCTGGCATCCAAGCTCCCCGTATCTAGGCTGCAAAGGGACCTTACCGATTCATCCGCTATCCGCAATACAGGGAGCGCCATAGGGCACTCTTACCTTGCCATAAAGTCCGCCATCAGGGGTATCGGCAGGGTATCTGTTGACAGGGACGCCATAAATAATGACCTTACCGATGCATGGGAGGTGCTGGCAGAACCGGTGCAGACGGTTATGCGAAAGGCAGGCATAGAAAACCCATATGAAAGGATGAAGGCGCTTTCAAGGGGAAAGAAGATCACACAGGATGACCTTCATGCATTTATCAATTCCCTCGCGCTCCCCCAGGAGGATAAAAAAAGGCTCTTAAACCTTACGCCTGTGACCTATACAGGGATCGCAAGCCGCCTTATAAAACACATTAAGTAGGGATATGAAAGAGACCAATGAAGGATTTATTATTTATAATCCCAGGGGATGAGGAGAGACTTAAGAGCAGGCTTGCACCCAGGAAACATCTTCTTAACAGCGCCCTTGTCTCTGATATTTCTAAATTGTTTAAAGAGGTCGAAGCCTCTGGTGATAAGGCAGTCAGAGATGCTACAGAAAAGTTCGACAGGATCAGGGTTGAAAACATCCTGGTGCCTGATGCATATATTGAAAGATGCCTTAATAACCTTGCTCCCAGGTTCAGAAATGCGGTTGAAAGGGCCATCAACAACATCAGGGAGGTAAACGAGGCATTAATGCCGTCGACATTCTGGCAAAAGGAGATACGGCCAGGCACAATAATCGGTGAAAAGGTTACCCCCCTTGATTCAGTCGGGCTTTACATACCGGCCAGGAAAGGCCCCCTCATATCAACAGCCCTTATGCTCGTTACCTCTGCAAAGGTGGCAGGTGTAAAAAATATTGTGGTGGCAATGCCGCCACAGGAAGATGGAAAGGCAAACCCTTCAACCGTGGCGGCAGCCAGTTTAGCAGGAGCTCACGAGGTAGTTATAGGAAATGGTGTGGCCCTGCTTGCAGGCATGACATTCGGCACAGAATCCATACCCGAGGTGGCAGGCATGTTCGGCCCAGGCCCTGCAGGGATAGCAGCGGCCATGAGTGTAGCCTTTTCGTATGGGAAAAAAACAGCAGTAGGTATCGGCCCAACAGACTGTGCCATAATCGCTGATGAAAGCGCAGAACCAGGCTGGATAGCCAAGAATCTCATGTGCGAGGCAGAACACGGGCCGGATTCTTCCGTGCTCCTCGCAACAACATCAGAGAAACTCGCAGAAAAGGTTTCAAAGGAGCTCAGTGAGCGCATTGCACTTGCACCTGAAACAAGAAGACCTATTCTTGAAAGGGTATTCGGGCCAGAAGGTATGGGTGCCATTGCAGTAGTTCAAGATATAAAATCTGCCATTAAAACCATTGATAACTATGCACCTGAACATCTTCTCATTGCCTGTAAAAAGGAGACAGAGGAGGAGGTGCTTTCTCAGGTACAAAATGCGGGGGAGATACTTCTGGGGCACAACACCTCATTTTCCGCTGCCAACTATGCCATAGGGATTACAGCCGTTTTACCCACAAACGGCTTTGCAAGGGCATTCAGTGGCATTACATGCAGGGATATGATCAAGACCTCCACAATGGGGGCTTTATCCTGTGAGGCGCTTAAGGAGCTTGAAGAAACGATTCGTGCACTTGGAGAAGAGGAAGGATTACCCTTTCATGTGGATGCAGCGATAAAATAATTTTAGCTGAAAGCTCAAGGCTGAAGGCTCAAAGTTTAAAGCTCAAAGCTGAAAGCTCTTTCAAGCGCGACACTGAGTTTTCCCGGTTAATGTAAAGGTGTAAAATTGCAAAATATCCCTCCCTGCATGATATATATAGATAAGGATGGCAAATGGTTTCACAATGGTGCCGAGATGATAAACAGGGGCATTGTCCTTGATTTTTATAGCCACCTTACAGTAGACGATTCCGGCATGTACCTGATTAACCGGGGGAATGAAACCTGTTTTGTGGAGGTCGAGGATACGCCATTTATTGTCAGAAGGGTAGAATTTGAAGGTGGGGCAGGAGATGATGAGAGGGTCATCCTCTCTCTGATTGATGATACAAAGGAAACACTTGCACCTGAGACAATAACTGTGGGTGAAGATAACTGCCTATACTGCAAAATAAAACAAGGGCTCTTCAGGGCACGCTTCAGCAGGGCAGCATATTACCAGCTCGCATCCCGCATAAAAGAAGAGGGAGATAAATACTATCTCCCTCTTAAGAACAATAAATATTTAATCAGTATCCATCCATGAAGTGGCAATGGATGCAGCCTTAAGCTGTCAGCGCTCAGCTTTCAGCCATCAGCTTTTAATGCTTTACTTCACCCTCTCAAAATAGCTCAGGTCTATATTTGCTTTGACCTTCATCTTTTCTATCCAGTCCCTTATTGCCTCCTGCCTTTTACTTGCTGTCAGGGATTCCGCATACTTATCCTTTTCCGCATTGAATTTGGCCTCATCAATACCCTGCCTCTCTTCAAATTTGATAACATAGGCCCCTGTCTGATTCTCAAACACCTTATCAGGGTATGGCTTATCCTGGGTAAGATTAAATGCTGCCTCACTAAGCCCCTGGGTAGCGCCTATCTTTTCAGGGCTTCCATCCCTGGTAAAAAAGTCTGTTGACTCAGGGGGCTTGCCTTTTTCTGTGGCAAGCTCTGCCCATGTGCCTTTTTCCTTAAGGGTTTTCAGATAGGTTTCTGCTGCTGCCTTAGCTGCCTTGAGTGCCATGCCCTCTGCATAATCTGCCTCAACCGCGGCATAGACCTCTTCCAGTTTGGGCAAATATGATTCCTTTTTATCTGTCACCTGCATTATATAGAATTCATTATTCTGCTCTACGATATCTGTCATCAGTTCACCCTTAGCAAGGGTAAAAAGGGTCTCTGTAAGCTTTGCGTTATTCATGATAACAGGCGCAGGTTCAGCCTGTGAGAAAAAGTCGGTTGTTACGTACTGCTCATTATTTTCAGCGGCATATTTGTCAAGGGCAATATCATATGGCATCTGGTCTAAAAGGGTCCTCGCCCTTTCATCTGCCATATCCATGCTTTTAATTCTTCTAAGTATACTGTCTACCTGTGCCTTTGCCTCATTATATGTCTTAACCGCCTTTTCCTTTTTATCTTCTACCTTTATGATGTGAAAGCCATAGTCTGTTTTTACAAGGTTGCTTATCTCCCCCGGTTTTAGGCTGAAAGCAATATCCTCAAACTCCTTGACCATCCTGCCTTTTGTAAAATAACCAAGGTCACCGCCCTTTGATTTGGAGGAATCATCTGAGAATTCCGTTGCGAGCGCAGCAAAATCCTCGCCCTTTTTCGCCCTTTCAAGTACCGATGCCGCCTTTTCTTCTATCTTTTTGACCTCTTCGGGTGAGGCATCCTGAGCGGACTTAAAGAGTATATGGCTTGCCTTTACCTGTTCTTCCTGGGTGAACATCTTTATATTGTCTTCATAATAGGCATTGAGCTCATCCTCTTCCAGTGTAACCTTATCGCTGAATTTTTCAGCACCTATCCTTATATATGCTATCTTTATCTTTTCAGGGATCCTGTAACTCTCCTTCTTTTCATTAAAAAAGGCGTCCAGGGCCTTCTTATCTATGGTGATAGCGGCCTTGAACTCATCAGGTGTAAATTTAACAAAACCAACCTTTACCTTTTCATTATCATACCGGTAATTATCAAGGACCTCCTGACTGCTGGGAGTAATAAAGGTCGTTACAAACTGGGCAACCTTCTGTTGTAGCAGATCTTGTGTATATTCTTCTTCAAATACCTCTGGTGTTGTGCGGTTGTTTGACAGCAGGGCCCGGTATCTGCTTTCATCAAATTTGCCGTCAGATAAAAAGGCCGGGATCTCCAGTATCTTTTGCTGGATTTCGGTTTTTGTTACCGTAAGCCCCAGTTTTTCTGCCTCCTGGGCAATTATCCTCTGCTCAATAAGCCCTTCAAGTGCGCGGTTTTTCAGGTCAAATGCCTCAGCCAGTTTATCGTTCCAGGCGCTCCTGTACTGATTCTGAAAAGAGGTAAGCAAATTATTGTAGGCCTTGTCATACTCGACCCTGCCTATAGCCTCACCGTTTACCTCTGCAACCTTAATACCTTCATCAGAATTGAATGAGTAACCGAAGTAAAAGATAAAAACCACGGCAATTATACCAATCAAAAATTTAATGATCCATGACTGGGCATGTTTTCGCATCAGACTGAGCAGCATTTTTTTAAGTCCTCCGATATTTTCCTTTTGAAAAAAGGTTTTATTAACATTATCTATTGCCTCTGTCCATATTATTCTGGGTATACTGGAGGTCAATAATTTACCTGAATACAATAAGTTTTGAGTTTACAAAAAGGGGATAAAACTGTTATTCATTTTGACCTGAAACTATATACGAGGAAGAAAATGGCTGCAAAAAAAGGGCTTCGAGTAGAAAAGATAGGCGGGACGTCAATGACCAGGTTCCCCGAGATAATAAAGAACATAATCCTGTATGACAGGGATGATATTTATAACCGGGTTTATATCGTGTCGGCATATGACGGGATAACAAACATGCTCCTGGAGCACAAAAAGACCCGTGTACCGGGTATCTATAAAAAGTTTAAAGACCGGGAAGATTACAGCTCCTCATTAACAGAGCTTAAAAATCATCTGTTTGCCATTAATGAAGGTTTTGTAAAGGCAGGTCTGAATCTTGATGAGGCAAACAGGTTTATTACGGAACGTATAGACGGGGCATTCAGTGTATTAAAAAGCATGGACACAGTCCTGGCCTCCGGTTATGTCAACAGAAACGAGGTGCTTCTTGCTGCGCGTGAACTTTTAGCTTCACTTGGTGAAATGCACAGCGCCTTTAACTCCGCTAATATCCTCAAGAATCTTGGATATAACACCACATTTGTTGACCTGAGCGGGTGGCAGGATGACAGGGAATTATCCATCGACGGGCGTATAAGGGATGTCTTTTCAACCCTTGACCCATCTAAGAGTATTTGTTTTGCCACAGGGTACACCAAGGGCGTTGAGGGCATTATGCGGGAATTTGACCGCGGATACTCAGAGGTAACCTTCTCCAAGGTGGCTGTGCAGCTTAAGGCCGAAGAGGCTATTATCCATAAGGAATACCACCTGAGCTCAGGCGACCCCAAGATTATCGGCGAGGTTCATATACACCCGGTCTGCAATACCAACTTTGATGTGGCAGACCAGCTTGCTGATGTGGGCATGGAGGCTATACATCCAAAGGCATCGAAACCTCTGGAGCTCATGAGGATACCCATAAGGATAAAAAATGCCTTTGAACCGGAGCATGACGGTACGGTTATCACCAATGACTATAAATCTGTTGAATCAAAGATAGAGATCATTGCCGGTTCTGACAGGGTAGTAAGCCTTGGGGTCTATGAGCCCCAGATGGTGGGTGAGGTAGGTTTTGACCTCAAGATCATGGAGGTTTTAAAGGCGCATAATGTCTCATACATCACCAAGATGACAAACGCCAATACAATAGAGGTGATCATTAATGAAGAGGATTGTACTGAGGCCATGGTAAAAGAGCTTGAAAAGAGATTCCAGAGCGTAACCTACTCCAATGCCGCTATTGTATGCGCTATCGGCACCAACATTGCCAAACCGGGTATTTTAGCCGCCGCCACAAAGTCTCTTGCCGATGAAAAGATAAATGTAATGGCCATTTCCCAGACATCCAGGCAGACCAATATGCAGTTTATCCTTGAAAGGGCGGATTTTAAAAAGGCACAGCAGGCGCTGCACCGGGCAGTATGTGAATAGCGGAATGGGCACGGAGGAGATGCAGAAGTTTTACAATAAAACTCTGTGAACTCCGTGTACTTGGTGAAAATTCTAATTCCCCATAAAATATAAATTGAAGAAGGATAGATTAACCAGAGAATTCAATTTGCAGCCCTTTCAGGGAAAGGCTAATCCTGAAGACTGCCGGATCAATGTAAAGATTACAAAATCCCTTGAGAGCCTGCACGTCTCATTTGAACTGCGCACTCCGCTTGACTCCCTTGTTATTCCTCTATTTGACCCATCAAGAGCAAAGCGAACAGACACCCTGTGGGAACACACATGCTTTGAGATGTTCATAGGGAGCAAAGATAAAGAAGACTATTATGAGTTCAATCTCTCACCCTCTGGCGCATGGAATGTGTACTCATTTAAGGGATACCGAGAAGGTATGATAGTGGACCCAGCCTTTACCTCTCTGCTATTTGATGTGCGAATAATCCCTGAACGCGGAGTTGATCTGACAGTTGAAATTGATAATGAACTTGTGCCCATAACAGCAGATACCGTTATCGGGATATCTGCTGTTCTTGAGCACAGTAACAAGATAAAAAGCTATTGGGCGATTAACCACCTTAAACCCACCCCTGACTTCCATGCAAAAGAGGGGTGGGTTGTTTTATATAATATGTAACGAATAATTTTGACAGCACTGTATATTTTCCATTATAGTCTTCGCATGAACCCTCTTAACAAATCAAAGGAGACACATATGGCAGGTATTATGAAACTGAAAAATGTTTTACGTGAACCCAATGTTGTTCAACTTAAACCCTGGAAATCAATACACGACACAATCAAGGAGCCGATGATCACGGGCTTAGGCCCAATGGATATCAAGGACTCCGCCCTTGCGATGGGCTTTGCACGCATCACCAAACCGGATGTGCTTGGGACACCTACCCATGCCCACCCATTTGACCAGTGGATATACCTGATCGGCGAGAGCCGTAATTTTATAGACTTTGATGCTGATATAGAGTTCACGCTTGGAGATGAGATCTTAAAAATAAATTACCCCTGCTATATCTTTGTGCCCAAGTACACCAAGCACTGCCCGCTGGATATAAAGAGGGTAGGAAAGCCTTTAATCTTTATAGATGTAAGTATTACAGCTGAGGCATCTGTAAGGCCTGAAAAGCTGTCAAAGGTTGTTGGCAGACCAAATTATATTGCTAAAAACAATAAGCCAAGAAAGGCTTCAAAGAAATCAAAGGCGGCTGAGGCGCCTAAAGCAACAAAGACAGTAAAGGCAGCTAAGGCTACTAAAGCAGTTAAGGCGACAAAGACAGTTAAAAAAGCAAAAGCAACAAAGAAAAAGTAGGCATCAATAAAACAAACCATCTCTTTACTTTACCTGAATGGTAGTAAAGGGATGGTTTGTTCTTATATCAGAGCTTCGGTTCTAAAAGGACTCAAGTTCCTTGAGCTGCTTTTTATAGCACTCAGGACATACCCCGTGCGAAGGCTTGGCCCCTGAAATATCTCTTACATATTTTTCCACTGAAACCCAGTCGCCGGATTCTTCTCTTACCTTTTTACAGTAACTGCATATAGGGTAGATGCGGCTCAAATCACTAATCAGACGGTCACGTTTGTCTATCTCTTCCTTTGCTTCAACTATGCGAAGTGTAAGTTCTACCATCTTCTTGATCTGATCTATGAGTCTTATGTGCAGCTCATTATGGAAGTTCTGCTTGTTGTCTATAAAACAGACTGTGCCAAACTGGCCACCATCAGGTCGCTCAATGGGCATACCTACATAGGAGAGCATGTGCAGATTAACCGCAGCAGGGTTATCTTTCCACATGGGGTCCAGAAGTGCATTCGGTATCAGGTTCAGTCCGTTGCTTTTAAGGGTATACTCACAGTACCAGCCTGAATCAGGATAGGTTGATACATAATCAGCCGGATAGGGGTTGCCTTCGGTTTTGCTTGAAAGGAGGATCTCTATCTCTTTGCCATCAAGCCTGGTGATAAGACCCGCAGGCACACCCAGTATCTGTGCGGATTCATTCAGGAGACTCTGCCATTCGTTAAGGATATCCTCAGTCAGCTTCTTCCTATCAAAAGGATTTTTATCAAGATTTACCATTGCCTGCCCCCCTTTGTGTAAATGGATAGCAGCATTATACACCAGATCTGTTATTGGATCATCATTTTTTGTTAATTAGCTGGGCTTTATGCCTTTACATCAGGATTTTTCTTGTTTGGGTACTGGCTAATGTGGTCAAGCGCCTTCTCTATTGGTGCGGTATCAACATGGCGCAGGAGAGCGCCAATATGTTTTATCTCCCTTTTTTTTGCCCCGTGTGAAGAGATTTTTCGTGCAAAGATTATGGCCTCCCTTATTTCATCCGGGAGATCAATCCGCTCCAGCTCTTTATCTGAAAGCCTTGTAAGCCTCTCGCCGATAT
>CAZCMD010000128.1:0-14182 GCA_964499695.1 uncultured Desulfatiglans sp. | reverse complement strand
CTCCTTTAACATTATGTTCATCAAACCCTTTTTTTAAAATTTATAACCGCGAAAGGCACGTAAGTTTCCTCTTTCTCCATTTCTGTATTTTTTGTGTTTTTCGTTATTCATGTTTTCCGTCTCTTCCCTTACCGATGGCCTATTCTATATCGCCAGCCTTTGTAATAAAAGCTGTCCACTCATGCATTTTTTGCTTAAGCAATGCCTTTGGAATCAGTTTATGTTCATATTCAGCTACAAGTGCTGGTGATAGTGTCCGGCTTAGAGCATACTCAACCACTTCATCATCTTTATTTCTGCACAGCAATACGCCGATACTTGGGTTTTCATGAGATCGTTTATGATCTCGGTCGAGTGCTTCAAGATAAAAAGAGAGTTGCCCTAAATGGGATGGTTCAAATGTGCCCGTTTTAAGCTCAAATGCCACCAGGCATTGCAGATCCCGATGATAAAACAGCAAGTCTAATTCATAATCTGAATTACCAACCTGAAGGCGGACTTTCTCCCCTACAAAAGAAAAGCCATTCCCAAGCTCAATCAAAAATCGGTACAAATTTTTTATGAGTGCATATTGTAAATCTTTCTCAACATATGGGGTAGGTAAATTGAGAAAATCCAACAAATAAGAGTCTTTAAAAACTCCTGAAACATCTTGCGGTAATTCTCTCACCACCGGCGAGAGTTTTTGATTTGCTAGGAGAGTTCGTTCAAACACACCACGTTTAATCTGGTTTTCCAGTTCACGCGATGACCAGCCTGATACTGCTGCTAAATTAGCATAGTAGTGTCGCTCTTCATCTGTTTTGCATTGCCCGAGTAAAATACAATGATGTGTCCAGGATAATTCTCTCAGCAGTGCCGAGAGTTTTTCATTACCGTGATATAATTCGTAGAATTGCTTCATACGCCATAGGTTTTGTGCGGAAAAGCCTTTAATATCCGGAGCTTTTTCGGCTATCCATATAGAAAGTTCCCTTACAATCCCCTTACCCCAACCATCATCAGCTACTTTGAGAGATAGATATTGCCCAACCTGCCAATAGGTTTCAATAAGGGTTATATTTACTGCATGAACAGCTTGATACTTGCCTTTTTGAATTATTTCCAGAACTTTATTAAAATCTGTTACTGCCAATTTGGTAGGCACTGCGTTCTGAATCTCCTTTTTCATTTTCCTACCTCTGCGCTACCGGTTATTTTGGTAAACATGTAATCGAGCTTATCTTTTAGAAAGCCATCTTTTTCGAAGATACATTCCGGTTCGATAATGACTTCACGCGGGATAAAATGCTCACCAGCCTCTTCATTAGATTGTCTGGCACCGATCCGTATCAGTTTCTTAAACACATAGCACATTTGCATGTTGTCAATATTAGCCGGAGACAGATCGACTTCATCAGATGTAAATTTCTTGATCACATTGTACAGCAGATTTCTTTCGTTCATTTTTGTTGTTTGAATACCGAAGTAATAGAAAATACTATTTTCTTTCATATGGAGGCACCCACCATATCTTTTCATCAAAGTGAATCCCTAGTACAGTACCCTTTTTATCTTTTTTAATGCGCACAACCCTGCCGTTTGCAGACTGCTCTCCAATGAGGCCGGGGAACTGGCACATTATAGTAACCCTGTCCCCCTGTGAGAATGAGATGGTTTCACCTTCTGTTGCATTAAGAATGCAGAGACACCCTGTCTTGTTGATATTTTCTATTATGCCCGCAATCGGGGAAGGATCATTTCCCTGCCTGGTCTCAAGTTTTGCAGAGACAAGGCAGTTTATCCTCTGTGTGGATCGTTTATCGATCTCTTTAATTTCTTCGGGGTATTCAAGAACGGCAAGTTGAACTGGATCATCAAGCACATCCAGGATGGTGCTGCTGAATTCATACCTGACACCATTAAGGGTATACTGCACACCAATTTTTTCATGGTTTTTGAGCCCCCTTAAAAACCCGGCCTTATCTTCGGCAGCGGTCAGGACAATGTGCCTCTTATTCTTTTCTCCAATGTAAATGGCGGTAAAGGAGTTATTATCCATCATGTTTACGGACAATTCTGCACCGATCTGGATATTCATAAGGATATTTCCTTTTCAGACGAGATCAATTAACTGTAATAACGGATTGTTATATGGCGGGGATAATACCACTTTTAAAAAATTATGGAATATTAAAAAGCGGCGGTTTGATAAATTCATTCTATTTTTATAATCAACTGCCCCTTTGCTACCCTGTCTCCAGTTGATACAAGTATTTCTGCCACCCTTCCATCGGTTTCAGACTCGATAGAATTCTGCATCTTCATGGCCTCAAGGATAACAACCACATGGCCCGCTTTAATCATCTGTCCCTTCCTGACCTTAACATCAGATATTACCCCCGGTATGATAGCCCGTATCGCCTTTTCACCTGCCGATTCCTTTTTTACTTTTCTGATATACCCTTCAGGTATCTCGGTCTCATATCCTGTATCGTCAATAATGAGGTGCTGCATTTTCTTTTCCATTCAAGACCCCTAAAGCGGTATGTTTCCGTGTCTTTTACTGTATTGAGTCGCCTTTTTTATCCTTGCCAGTTCAAGGCCCCTGATAAGCGCCTCCCTTGTCCTGTTCGGCTCCATTATCATATCCACATAACCCCTTGATGCGGCAACATATGGATTGGCGAATTTCTCCTCATATTCCTTTACCTTCTCAAGCCTGGTCTTTTCAGGGTCATGGCTGTTCGATATCTCCCGTTTGAATATGATGTTTGCAGCCCCTTCAGACCCCATTACCGCTATCTCGGCTGTGGGCCAGGCGATTACCATATCTGCGCCAAGGTGCCTGCTGCACATGGCAATATAGGCGCCGCCATATGCCTTTCTCATAACCACTGTAAACTTGGGGACAGTCGCCTCACTGTAGGCATAGAGGATCTTTGCACCGTGCCTTATTATACCTGAATGCTCCTGATCTATGCCGGGCAGATACCCCGGTGTATCCACAAAGGTAATAAGGGGGACATTAAAGGCATCACAGAACCTTATGAACCTTGACGCCTTGTCAGAGGCGTTTACATCAAGAACGCCTGCAAGCACTTTTGGCTGATTTGCTATAATGCCCACAGGCTTCCCGGAGATCCGCCCGAAACCTATAACTATATTCCTTGCGAAATGTTCCTGCACCTCAAAAAAGGACGCGCTGTCTGTTATCCCCTTTATGATATCCTTTACATCATAGGATTTTTTCCTGTCATTCGGTAAAACATCATTGCCCTCAAGGGGGCTTACAGGCGGTTTAAATTCCTTTAAAACAGGCGGATTTTCAGTGCTGTTAGAAGGGAGATATGAAAGGAGTTCTCTGATCTGTTCAAATGCCTCTGCCTCTGTTTTCGCATAAAAATGGGCATTACCTGTTAATGCAGCATGGGTTACTGCACCCCCAAGTTTTTCAGCATCTATCTCTTCACCTATTACAGACTTGATCACCTGTGGCCCTGTAATAAACATGTTGGAGATTTTATCTACAACAAAGACAAAATCTGTTAAAGCCGGTGAATAGACTGCCCCTCCGGCACATGGGCCAAGGATAAGGGAAACTTGCGGAACCACACCGCTCAACCTTGTATTTCTGAAAAAGATATCGCCATAACCGCACAGTGAATCAACACCCTCCTGTATCCTTGCTCCGCCCGAGTCATTTATGCCTATGAGCGGGATGCCCATATCGCCGGCAGAATCCATGATCTTTACGATCTTTCCTGCATGGGCCTTTCCTAATGAACCGCCGGCAACAGTAAAGTCCTGGGCAAAAATGGCAACAGCTCTTGCGCCTATTCGCCCAAACCCTGTTATTACGCCATCTCCGGCAAGTTTCTGGGATTCCATGCCAAAATCCTTTGCAGTGTGCTCTACAAAGAGGTCTGTCTCAAAAAAAGAGTTCTGGTCAAGGATATTATCAATCCTCTCCCTAGCATTTAATTTTCCGCTCTTTATCTGTTTCTGTATAGATGCCTCTTCCCCGCCTTTGACCAAACGCGAGGCGCGGGAAATAAATTCGTTTATCTTTTCTTTTATTGTCATAAGTAAAATAACCTTTCGCACCTATACTGCTATTACCTTGCAGTAATTTGTAAGTTTTCCGATCCCTTCTATTTCAACTGTGACCATGTCTCCATCCTTCATATAAACAGAAGGTTCACGAAATGTGCCGACCCCGTGGGGTGTACCTGTGAGTATGACATCGCCCGGAAGCAGGGTAAAATTAGATGAAATATAGCTTATGAGTTCAGGTATCCTGAATAGCATCAGACCTGTATTGCTGTCCTGCATTGTTATTTCATTGAGGCTGCATTTAATTGAGAGTGAATTGGGGTCATTTATCTCGTCACGAGTCACAATCCACGGGCCAAGGGGGCAGAAGGTGTCCAGGGACTTGCCCCTTACCCACTGCCCGTCTCCGAACTGGAGGTCCCTTGCACTCACATCATTCGCGCAGGTATACCCAAAGATATTTTCCATTACATTTTCAGCAGGACAGTTTTTTATTGTCTTTCCGATTATCACTGCCAGCTCTGCCTCAAAATCCACCTTCTTTGTGATGCTTGTGCTCCACAGGATTTCTTTATTATGACCAATAAGGCTTGTAGAAAATTTGGAAAAGAGTATGGGTTTATCAGGCGCCTTGCCGTGGCTCTCCCTTATATGATCCAGATAGTTTAGCCCTACACAGACTATTTTAGATGGTCTTATGATGACCGGCGCATACTCAATGCTATCAACCGGAACAGGTTTGCCATTTCTTTTAACTAAAGGGGCTTGAATGATATAATCAAGCATATCACCTTTAAAACCCAGCGGATAGATCATGTCGTCATCCAGCACGCCGAGCCTGATCCGGTTATGTTCAAGGTATTGAAGAATCTTCATTAAATAAACCGTTCCTTTAAAGCTGAAAGGGTTTAACACAAGGCTATATTCCCAGTCAAATTAATTTCCATGTATCCTGACGACCAAAAATCTGTTATAACCCATTCAATTTTTTATAAAAGGATTATTATATGGAGCTGCTTGCCCCAGCAGGGAACCTTGAAAAACTTAAATGGTCTGTCATCTATGGCGCTGACGCCGTCTATTTTGGCACGGAATTCGGCTCACTCAGAAGCTTTGCCGGTAATTTTACCCCTGATGATGCACAGAGAGGCATAGATTACCTGCATAAAAGAGGCAAAAAGGGGTACGTTACCATGAACATATACCCGTTTTCAGATGAATTTGAAAGGCTGACCAAAACAGCCCGTACCCTTGACGAGATGGGCATAGATGCCTTTATAGTATCTGACATGGGTGTGCTCAGAGAACTTAAAAGACTGAATCTCAAGGCCGGATTATTTATTAGCACACAGGCCAACACCACAAACTATCAGGCAGCTTTGGCTTATCATGAACTCGGTGCATCAAGGGTCATACTTGCGCGGGAGCTGTCCATAGAGAAGATCAGGGAGATAGCAGAGAAGACAAAGGGCATAATCGAGACAGAGGTGTTTATTCACGGTGCAGTATGTTTTTCATATTCAGGCAGGTGCGCGATCAGCGATTATTTGACAGGTTACAGGGCAAACCGCGGTGAGTGCAAACACCCGTGCAGGTGGAAATACTTTCTTATGGAGGAGACCAGGCCCGGCGAATTCATGCCTGTCTTTGAAGACGAAAGGGGCATGTACCTTTTGAACAGCCGGGATACTGCACTCTTTGAATATTTTCCCGCGCTTGCTCAGGCAGGTGTAGCATCGGTAAAGATTGAGGGCAGAATGAAGTCCATTCACTACCTTGCAACCATAGTCTCCTTTTACAGGCAACTGCTTGATGGCAAAATTTTTACAAAAGAGCAGAGCCTTGAGATGCTTAACAGGGTACCCAACAGGGGGCTATCATCAGGTTTCATGAAGGGGTACATAGATAAAAATGATTATCAGATTGAAGAGAGTGGCTCATATTCTGAGTCTATATTTGTGGGCAACATCACAGAGGAACAATATGAAGGGAAGTCTGTTCTTGAGGTAAGAAACAAGATATTCGCAGGTGAGGTGCTTGAGGTGCTGAATACTGACGGGTCAATCTCCAGTATAAAGATGGCGACCCCCCTTGTCACAAAAAACCTTCAAAGGCTTGATGAGGTGAACCATTCACAGTTCATACTCATTGATGAGGAGCTTATGCCCTACACAATACTCAGAAGGGTAAAATAGCTACTTGTATCTAAATACATTCTGTACAGCAGAGGCAAGTTCCATCTTTGTGAAAGGCTTAAAGACATATGCCGTAAAGCCAGCCTCAATCGCCTTTGTTTCATCTACAAGTGTATTATGGCCTGAGCACAGGATAACCGGTATATCCTTCCTGATTTTCTGTATCTCTTTTAACAGCATCAGGGCGTTCATCTGGGGCATTGCCATATCTGTAATAACAAGGTGATACCTGTCCGGTCTTTTCCTGAACAGTTCAAGTGCCTCAAGGGGATTTGTTTCAGCATCAACTATGTACCCCAGGCCTTCAAGCATCCTGGATGATACCTTTGCCAGCTGCTCTTCATCATCAACAAATAGAATTCTTTTTTCCAGTGGAAAACTCTTTATTACCTTTCCATTAATCTCAACCTTATCTTCATTCAAACCAGGTAAAAGGATGGTAAAGGTAACACCCTTACCGACATCACTCTTAAAATTAATTGAGCCCTTATGTTTTTTTACTATCCCCTGCACAACCGCAAGCCCCATGCCTGATCCCTTGCCTACCTCCTTTGTTGTAAAGTATGGGTCAAAGATCCTGTCATGTATATTGGGATTTATACCGGGGCCGTCATCGCTCAGTACAATTTTTATGTACTCGCCGTTTGCCAGGAGATCACTGTCAGCAACATCTGAATGGCTTACAACAACATTCTCAACCCTGACCATTATTGTCCCGCCTGTTGCCTCCATTGCCTGGGCAGAATTGGCGCAGATATTCAGGATAATCTGGTTTATCTGGGTGGGGTCAACAACAATAAAGGGGTTTACTACATTTATCTGTTTATCGATTTCTATCGTTGCTGAAATGGAAGACCTTAAAAATTTAAGCGCATCGTTCACAACCGATACGATATCTATCTTTTCTTTTCTAATATCAATGTTCCTGCTGAATGTGAGTAGCTGGCGGATAACATCCTTTGCCCTTAAAACCGCTTTTACTATCTCCTGCAGGTTTGCATGGGCAGGGTTCCATTCAGGTACATCATCAAGGCAAAGCTCGGTGTTGCCAATAATTATACCCAGGATGTTGTTTATATCATGGGCGATTCCGCCTGCAAGAGTGCCTATTGTCTCCATCTTCTGTGCATGGTTAAGCTTTAGTTCGAGTTGCTTGTTCTCCTGTTCTATGAGTTTCTGTTCTGTTATATCCTGTCCTGTCCCTCTTATCAGATAGCGTTCACCATCTTTATACTCAGGTTTTCCCACATAGTTAGAAATATAACGCACCTCGCCATTGGGCCTGGTGATCCTGTACTCTATATAGTAATCCTCCTTACCAATTTCCAGGGCAACCTTGAGGCGTCCCTGGTCATCAGGGTGGATATATAAAAGATATTTTTCCGTGCTTATGCCCTGTTTTTGATCTATCCCGAAGATTTTATACATCTCATCAGACCACCAGAGTTCTCTTGTTTTTATATTATATTCATATGTGCCTATATGGGCGATCTCCTGGGTCTGAAGGAGTCTTTTCTCGTTGAGTCTCCTCTCGTCTTCCCTTATCCTCTGATCAGTAATATCCTGGCATATGCCATATAAGCGGGCTGCTTTTCCTAGATGGTCCTTTATTATTCTTGAACGGGTAGTCATATACCTGGTGTTGCCCTGTTTGTCTATAATCCTGTATTCAACATCATAGGGTAATGCATTTTTTATGGATTCCTTAATCGTAAAGTCCAGTCTAAATGTATCTTCAGGGTGTATCCTCTCTTCCATAATATCCAGAATCCTGTTTTCCTCTTCATTCTCAACCCCCCAGATCCGTTTCAACTCGTCAGAACACTGAAATTCACCTGTTTCAATGTCCAGTTCCCAGCTTCCTATATGGGCAATACGCTGGGTTTCATAGAGGTTGTGCCTGAACCTCTGGATATCCAATTCTATCTTCTTGCGTTCATCTATGTTTCTGCAAATACACAACTGCCATATTTCATTGCCATTTTTAAAGGACAGGCCAAGCACCTCTACATTTATAAGTGTATTGTCTTTTTTCCTGTAGATCGATTCAAAGCTTATACGGGTGAGGTGGATTGTACTTTTTGTTGCCTGTTTTATCTGTTCAGGGGTGAAAATAGTTTCCCAGTCCCACACATGAAGAAATTTCAGTTCCGGAAGGGTATATCCCAACAGTTGAGCAAATTTGCTGTTTGCCTCATACACAGTATGATCGCTATTAATTATTACCAGAGGGTTATCATATGACCCCATGATTTCGTTTAATATGGCGGGACTATTTATATTACGCGTTATATGGTCAACGAACTCATTACTCAGTACAAGGCTTGCTTCACTGAATACTCTCTTGTTAATTTGTTCTTTTTTATTGTCCGCCATTTGTTACCTCTGGAGACCGGCTCATATATTAATGAAAACCAAGGTAAGACCGGGATCGTTTATCAATGCAATTATTCATATATGGAATCAACAATCAATATAATTTTGACATTCACCAAAGATGCAGGAATAGTGTTCGGTAAATATAAAACCGGAAACATACAACATTAGGGTCAAAATTGCCTGGCGATCTCAAGATGTTGTATTTACTGTTGACATAAATTTGTTTTTTCATATAAAAAATTTTTTAAATGACTTGGATTTAACAGGGATGATAAATCTCCTGTTTGATGAAACACAGGGAGTACATAATATTGAAGGAATTAAACCGGGATGAAGAGCGGAAAACAGTCGAAGAAAAGGCCATTGAGGAACATGAAAGGCTTTATGAACTTTTCAAGAGTAACAGGTTTGCATTTGAACAGGAAAAAAGAAGACTTGTAAATCAGGTAATAGATAGTGCCGGGAGTGAAGCGGAAAAAGAAAAGTTGCGAGCCATCCACGATGCATGGGACAACAGGATGAAAAGGGCAGGATCAAAAGAGAACAGGCTTACACTTGCCAAGCATATGTTTTTTGACCATGTGGAGAATATATTTAACCCTGCTATTTTTGAATGCAGCCGGGAACTGGGGCGTTTGATCAGATGTAAAAAGCTGTAGAGACAAGGCATGCCTTGTCTCTATGTGGTAAAAATTTATATTGTTTTTAGACCAGTGTCTGCCTACCAGAAAGTCTTTAAAGGTAAAATTATCAGCGACAGAATATTAACCAGGGAAGTACCCAGGTTTGTGAGTGCAAACACAAGTAGTATCCTGGTTATCTTGTTGTGCCAGAAGCCTTTGACAGAGGTAATATCATCAGGCAATGACTCAAAATCCCTAACCTTTGGTTTGCTTATAAAAATTTGCACACCGCCTGCAACCATGCCTGAGGAAATGAGCGGGTGCAAAGAGGTAAAGGGTGAGGATAGAGCGGCTGCTATAATGGTAAGCGGATGGGCAAAGGCAAGTGCAGCGCCTATTGCGGTAAACACGATATTTGCCACGAGCCAGAAGAGGAGCATCTCTTTGCCTACATCAACCCCTCCCGTAAAAAATCCTACAACTATAAGGGCCACTATCAGAGCCGGTATGCCCCATGCCATGATTGTGCCCCAGTGACCCTTTTCAGGTTTTTTATCCAGCTCATTTAAATCAATACTGGATTCCCACCCTGCCTTTATTCCCGGGACATGGCCCGCACCGACAACCGCTACTATGTTTTCACCGGGGGCGGTCCTGATCTTTTCAGTAAGATATTTGTCTCTTTCATCTATAAGTATTGTTTTCAGTTTGGGTTGTGATTCACCTATCTCTGATAGAAGGGTCTCAAGCATATCCTTATCCTTGAGTTTTTCCACCTCTTCTTCACTTATGTCATCAACGCCTATAATAGATGCTGAAAACTGTGCCATGAGCTTCATTTTTTCCCAGAAGGTTATTGCCTTCCATGCCCTTGATAGTGTAGTCCTTATGTCACGGTCAGCAAGATGTATTGTTGATCCGCTTGTCTCAGCAGACCTTATTGCCTGGGCCATCTCTTCACCCGGCTTTATCCCCAGTTTTTTACCGATCTTTTTCTGTATGGAGGCGAGCATGAAATTGGCTAACAGCAGGGTGGCCTTTTTTTCCTTAATGATCTTGGAAAGGTCTGTATCCTGCCATTTCTGTTTCTGGGTCATTGCCTGAAATCTTGAATCACACAGCTCTATGCAGACTGTATCAGGTTTTTCCGCCTCTATTATTTCACGCACCAGATCGACACTCTTCTGTGAGACATGGGCAGTGCCGAGGATGGTTATGTTTTTTCCGTTATATGTAAGCCGGTGCACATCGTTATTTTCAATCATTATATTTTCCTGTCATCTATAAAATGAAAAATAAAGCAGGTAAATTTGCAGACCCACCAGGGTAAGTCAAGTAAAATCACAGAAATGAAAAAAAGCCGGTTCAGGGCAAAAAAAAAAGGACATTTACATGTCCTTTTTTTTATCAATATTTGCTTCCCAGAGAGCCGTTATTTTAGGAGTGCGAATCTCTTAATAAATTTTTATATATATTGAGTAGCACGTCAAAAAAGATTCACGCGCACCCGAGAAGCACCTATTGATTATGACCTTATATATAGCAATGTGCGTGCCAAAGGAGATATATTTTAACTTTTTATGTTTATTCAATTAGTTATCGTTTTCTGTCATATTATACCATTTAAAAAAACTGACATTATTCTGACATAATGGAGTCAAACATGACGCTATTTAATGCCATTAACCTCACCTTCTTTGTGTTTTTGATACTCTGAAAACACTTGCTTTTCTTTTGATAGTGCAATATTGTTGCATCATATTATATTATTAATTATTCCATTATTTACATTAATTTAAATTGATTTATTATATTATTTATAGATTTAAAGAGAATTTAATTGATGATAATGAATTGCATGATTAACCTTAAACCTGTTAAGTTTTTCACCAGGAGGATAAATTTGAAACAATTAAACAGGATATTCTATCTTTCATTATTCTTATTGCTGTATGTAAGTTCAATCAGTATTGCATCTGACAGGCTCACAGTCTTTGTCACCATAGAGCCTCAGAGGTATTTTGTGCAGCAGATAGGTAGAGAACTTGTAGATGTTAAGGTTATGGTACCGCCAGGCGCTGATGCCCATACATATGAGCCAAAGCCCAGGCAGATGGTAAGTCTATCAAGCGCAAAACTCTATTTTGCCATAGGGATAGAGTTTGAACAGACCTATCTGGACAGGATCATCTCAAATAATCCCCAGATAAAGGTCGTCCATATAGATAAGGGCATTGAAAAGATCCCCATGAAGGCCCATAATCATGAAGGCTCTGATCACCATGAAGATGAAACGGATGCAAATGACCATCACGAACATCACGGGCTTGATCCACATATCTGGTTATCGCCACCGCTTGTAAAGATACAGGCAGAAACAATCATGAATGCATTGAGGGAAATCGACCCGGCCCATAAAAGCCAGTATGAGGCAAACTACTTTAACTTCATAAAGGAGATTGAACAGCTTGATACGGACTTAAAAACCGTTTTCAAGAATAAATCCGGCATGCAGTTTATATCCTTTCATCCTGCATGGGGTTACTTTGCAGATGCCTACAATCTTGAGCAGGTGCCTGTTGAGATCGAGGGAAAAGAGCCCAAGCCAGCCCAGCTAAAGGAATTAATTGAGCATGCAAGAGAAAATAAAATAAAGGTTATCTTTGCACAGCCTCAGTTTTCCGCTAAAAGTGCCAGGGCTGTTGCCGACGAGATTGAAGGCGAGGTGATTTTCACTGACCCTATGGACTATGACTGGTTAGCCAATATGCGTAACGTGGCGGATAAATTCAGGTTTGCATTAAAATAAGGTATAGATGATGTCAATAGTAGAAATAAATAATTGTGATTTCTCCTTTGAAAAGGAGGCTGTACTCAAGGACATTAATTTGAGTATCCCTCATGGCGATTTTGTCGCCATTATCGGGCCAAATGGCGGAGGTAAAACAACCCTGCTCAAATTGATGCTCGGGCTCCTTACACCCGGTAAAGGCACAATCCTTGTGGATGGAAAGCCCCCTCAAAAGGCATCGCGTTCCATCGGGTATGTGCCGCAGAATGTTCATATAAACAGGTCATTTCCTGTCACTGCCCTTGATATCGTACTCATGGGTATGCTTAATAGTGAGACACCGCCAGATAAAAAGACTAAAGGAAAAAATAAAGAGGCATTAATGGCACTTGAGCGCATGGAGATGCTTGATTTTGCCGACAGAAAAATAGGCACCCTTTCAGGAGGCCAGCGCCAGAGGATATTTATCGCAAGGGCCCTTGTTTCCGGGCCAAAGCTGCTCCTACTGGATGAGCCCACAGCGAGCATTGACGCAAAAGGGCAGGCCGATTTTTACAGGCTCTTAAAGGAGCTTAATAATGAGATTACTATCCTGCTTGTAAGCCATGACCTGCTTCTTATTTCCAATTACGTAAAATCTGTGGCTTGTGTAAACAAACAGCTTTTTTACCATAGCCAGGCAGAGATAACCAGCGAGATGCTTGAGCATATGTATGCGGGTTCAACAGGGGAAACATGCCCTGTAGAGTTGATAGCCCACGGCTTGCCCCATCGCGTGCTAAAAAAACATGAGGTGAATTAATGCTTGAAGCCCTTCAGTTTGATTTCATACAAAATGCCTTGATTGCCGGCCTTATAGCAAGTGTAATCTGCGGCATTATGGGCACCCTTGTGGTTGTGAACCGTATTGTCTTTTTATCAGGCGGTATAGCGCATGCAGCATACGGGGGCGTGGGGCTGGCATTCTATCTGAAATGGCCTTATCTCCCAAGCACAATGGGTTTTTCATTTCTTGCTTCAATGGTTATGGCCCTGGTGAGTCATACTGCAAAATACCGCGCTGATACCATAATCGGCGTTATCTGGGCCATTGGTATGGCCTTTGGCATAATCATGATAGATATAACACCCGGCTATAATGCTGACCTTATGAGCTATCTCTTTGGCAGCATCCTTTCTGTTACCAGAAATGACATCTATATTATGTTCGTAATAGCCATACTTATAACCATACTTGCAAGGCTCTTTTACAAGGACCTCCTTGCCATGTCATATGATGAGGAGTTTGCCAAAACAAGGGGAGTACCTGTTGTAAGGTTATATTTTGGACTTATCGGGATGCTTGCAGTAACCATCGTTCTGCTCATACAGATAGTGGGGCTCATTCTTGTAATAGCGTTGTTAACCATACCACCGTTCATTGCAGAAAAATATGTCAAATCACTTTTTCAGATGATGGTTGTTTCAGGGTTGCTGGGCGCGGTCTTTACAGTAACAGGTCTCCTGATCTCATACAGATATGACCTGACATCAGGGGCATCTATTATAATGGTTTCAGGTATTGCATTTATATTTTCATTAATAATAGACAGGGTAAGGATTATCTTAAGGGTTTAATTTTTTTAAATCAGGAATATTCGCCGCAAAGAGCACTAAGTACTCAAAGGGAAAAAGGTTTTTAACCTTCAGCTTTGATCCTTTAGCTTTCAGCTCTTTGCTCTCCGTGTCCTCCGTGGTTAAAAAAGTATTTTTAAAAAAGGTTAGCTTATGTGTAATCAATGCAATTATGAAGAGATGCTTTTAAAGGCAGGTCTTGAGGCCAGCTCAAACCGTATTGCTGTTCTTGAAGTGATCGGTAGCAGCCCCTTCCCTCTTTCAGCCGCTGATATTTATAAGATACTTGAACGCTCCGGCGCTATAAACCAGGTGACAGTATACCGGATACTTGATCTTCTGGTTGACCACCATGTTGCAGAACGCATAAGCACGGGCGGCAGGGCCTTTTATTACGGCCTTGCACCAAATGACCATCACAGGCCCCACCCCCATTTTTACTGTAAAAGCTGCGGACAGATGGACTGCCTGAGCCCTGACAGTTTAAAGGTGGATGCAGAGACCTTCATGAAGATCTTCCCCGGCAGGGTGGATAAGGTGGAGGT
>CAZCMD010000127.1:0-14345 GCA_964499695.1 uncultured Desulfatiglans sp. | reverse complement strand
TCTTGGTGGTGTGGGAGGGTTACGGGGCGCAATCCCCGTAACTCGACCCGATCACCGTAAACCTTGAACCGTAGACCTTCCGTGTTTAACACTAAAGATAGCCAGCTGAAAATGGATTTCCACTTGCGTGGGAATGACGGACACGGATAATGTTACAATCTATTCAGCGCTATCCTGCTCAGCTTGTATATGGCCTCACCCAGTTTCGGGTGCGTTTTCTTGTGCATGGACATGGCATATACAGCCACTGGCGGTTTACCGGGCCTGCAATAAAAATCTATAAAATCCTTGAGTGCTGCATAGAGTTCTTCCTCGGATACCTCAGGGCCAATATTCGGCGGGGAGATGCCTAAAAAGAGCTTGTCGCCATAATTTTCATAGAGCTTTTTGTGATCGTTCATGGGCTGTGGTGTCCATGTCTGTACGCCCGCCTCTATGTACAAAGGCGCAAGGGACTCGGTCTTTCCGCAGGAGTGCATATCAACAAAGGCTCCCTTTTTCTGGATATGGAAGAGCACCCTTTTAAGTGACGGGAGGATCATCCTTCTTATTGTGTCAGCGGAAAAGAAAGGCGCCATCTGTGAACCCCAGTCATCATGAAATGATATTATCCTGGGGCTACCATATTCCATGTATTTATCAACAAGCTTTATGTAAAAATCGGCCTGCTTATCAAAGAACTCTAGTATTGCCGCCTCCTGATCCTCATCAATGATGGCCATTGCAGCGTTTGCAAAATCCATGAACGAGATCAGGCGCTCAAATATGCCGTTCAGTATGGTAACAAAGGATATCCTGTCTTCTTCAGACTTTATACTATCCTTATAGGATTTCCAATCGTATTGATCAAGGTCAGGGAAGGTGATCATCTTCTTCCATGTGTTCATGTCTGTAATATAGGGTTTGCCCGGTTTGCGTGTGGCACCGCCTGCAACAGGTACAAAGACCCATTCAAGGCCGAAAAAGTCCTTGCCACCCTTGAGCCTGGCCTCATTATCAGGCAGAAACCCGCCCATAGACATACTGATGTCACTCATGGTCGGGAGCCAGAATGGCCTTTCACCCCTTATTACCATCTCATAGTTCTGTGCGGGCGTGATAGGTGTATTGTATTTTAATAGCGGCGGCATACCCGGAAAGGGCACGGGGTATTCGCCAATTACCTTCAACTCATCATTTGAAAAAGGAATTCTCTCCATAACAAGGTCTCCTGTAAAAACAGAGGATTAATAATGTTTATCCGTGGCCATCCTCCGTCGGTAGTACTTTCAGGCTTTCAGCCTTCAGCTTTCAGCAAAAGATTTTTAAATTTTATTATCCCCCAAACTTTTTCCTGGAAAGCCTGTAAAGCTCCTCTCTGAATGCAGGGGTGAGCATGGGCATTGCATAAAAATTGAGCATTGCAGGTTTATCCCTGCGGCAGTACTTTTCTACAAAGTCTGCTGCTGCAGCCCGCTGTTGATCCTCGGTAGCATCGGGCGGGAGTGGCGGCGGATTAATGCCTATAATCAGTTTGTCTCCATATTTTTCATAGAGCATCAAGGAGTCATTCATAAGCTGCGGGCCCCATGAATCCCACCCTGCCTCGATAATCTGTGGCACCATCAACTCGATCTTGCCGCAACTGTGAAGGTCAGCAAAGATTCCCCTGTCATGGAGGTGGTCGTTAAGCCTTCTCATGGCCGGTACAATCATTTCATGTGCGGTTGCAGGCGAAAAGAATGGGGCCCTCTGCGCACCCCAGTCATCATGTATGGTTATGCCATTTATACCGTAGTAATCTATCATCCGGTCAATAATGCCGATATAAAGATCGGTAAGTCTTTCAAAGAGCGCCTTTACCGCCTCCTTCTGGTCTTCATCAATCAGGGCAACAACAGCATTGTCAAAATCCATAAAGGAGATGAGCCTTTCATAAAAACCTGTAAGAAAAAATGGCTGAACAAAGCGGTTCCATTTTTTAATGTGTTCTCTGTTTGATTCAGCAGAACCTTTCCAGTCCCATTTATCTATATCAGGAAAGACAAGTTTATCTTCCCATTCATTGGCATCTTTTAAAAGGGGCGAACCGGGTTTAACCATGGAGCCGGTCGCGACCTCAACATATTCCCATTCAACTCCGAACATGTCCTTCCCGCCATAATCTTTGCGATCAAGCACAAAGCTCTCTATTACAAAGGCCCTTGCTATGTTATCCGGAATGATCTTCGGATTAAACATCAGGGTATCAGATGGCAGTATCTGCCATATCGGGTCTCTTTTATAAAATGAGCAATATGCCTCTTTAGGTGTTACAGGATAGTTATAAACAGGAACACCGGGTGACCCGGGGAAAAACCCTGGGATTTCGCCTACTATCTTCAGTTCATCTTGAGAAAAGGGGATTTTACGCATAGGAAGTCTCCTCAGTATGATCAGTATCAGATCAAGTCAAAAAAGGAAGGATAAAACAATAAAAAATCTGTCCCGCCAAAAATAAACGGGACAGATTTAATTAAAAAAATTACTGACTAGGCAATAATGCTTTTTGCCAGCTCGGCTGCAGATGCTGCATCCTCTGCATAACCGTGAGCGCCAATTTCATCGGCATAAGCCTTTGTGATCGGGGCGCCGCCAACGATTATCTTTACCTTTTCCTTGAGGCCAGCGTCAATAAGACCCTTTACTGTATCTAACAGGGCCGGCATGGTTGTTGTAAGAAGGCATGACAATGCGCAAATCTTACATTCCGGTGTTGAATTGATGGCTTCTATAAACTTGTCTGTTGAAACGTCAACGCCAAGGTCTATTACCTTGAAACCTGCTGATTCGATCATCAGTGTTACGAGGTTCTTACCTATATCATGAAGGTCACCGCTTACGGTACCGATAATACATGTTCCTAAGGATACAGATGCCTGGCCGGCGAGCAGTGGCTGTATTACTTCAACACCCTTCTTCATTGTGTGTGCTGCCATGAGCATTTCAGGAACAAATATCTCTGATCTCTTGAATTTGTCGCCAACGATTGCCATTGCAGCTATCATGGTATCAAGTATCAGTGTTGCTGCGTTGCCTTCTGCGAGTGCGCCCTTTACAGCCTCAGCTATAAGTTTCTGTTTTCCCTTTTCGGTAAGTTCTTTTACTTCTGCTAATTTAGACATTTAATGCCTCCCTTTTCTATTATTGTTTTTTAGTTCCGAACAATTCTTCTATGCACGCATTAATAAATCCCAGACAGAAATCATTCTTTTCAAGCAATACCTTTTTAGCGTAAAGCAAACCCGGTATATCCTTGTTGGCCGGGTCAGTTATTGTGCTCTCCATTCCAATGCTCATTGCCAGTATAAGAAATGCCTGGTCTATATTTTCCTGCTGGCAAGCCGAATGAGATATTGCTCAATCCGCTGGTAAAATGTATCGTTTGATACATTTCCTTTACTTTTCTCCATCCCTTTCTTCAATCCTTTTTTGGGGGGAATAGAGTCATTGATTTTCTATACTATCCATACCTGCTTGTCAACACCGTCAAGACTATTCCTTTTCAAGGAATTGCCACAAGATGACGAGCTAAAAACTTTTTATTCCATTATATCAATAATGTCAATATATTAAGATATATGGAGAATAACTTTTATTGACCATATTCAGCCCGTTTTTTTCTCTAATTACTGCCTTATAGAAAATCCATATCTTGTATATATGTTTATTATCCGGATACCATCTATGGGCAAACCTGAACCCTGTTTAAATGATATGCCCTTGACCGAACAAATTTTTTTACTCATTGTCTATTAAAAAAAAGATATTTCCATTAAAAAAAATGGATTATCAGTTTGCGAGATGCTATGTTTGAAAAGTTTTTCATATTTGTATAATTTAAAAGGGAATATTAAAGATGAGAAAAGGGAACATGTACCTGAATAAAAAACATTTCTTTATTATTTTGAGTTGCTTTTGCGGTTTGTTTATTACCGGTACCCCCTGTACAGCCTCTTCAGCGCCTGCCGGTTTCTTTAACGAAAAGGTATTCAATTTCGGAACTATCATTGAAGGTACAGAGGTTCCACATGATTTTATAATTGAAAACCGCGGAGATTCGATTCTGAACGTGCTAAACGTAAAATCTAACTGTGCTTGTGCAGTGGCATCCTTTACAAAGGAGATCGCCCCTGGAAGCAAAGGTAAAATTTCTGTGGTGTTTGACAGTAAAGGGTCAGGAGGGCAGGATGTTGAACACAAGATACGCGTGGAGACTGATGACCCTAAAACAGACAATTTTGATCTTATGGTTTCAGGCCATGTTGACCCGATTGTTATTATTGAGCCTGAAAAGCTGATCCTTGAGGGGGAGGCCGGTAAAGATATAGAAAAAGGTATTATTATAACACCGGACTCAAGACATCCATTTAAGGTAATTTCCGCTGAATCAAAAAAAGGTAATGTAGAAGCCAGCATCAATGAGGTAACAGCATCAAACCCTGTCAGATACATGATCACTGTAAAAAATCTTAGAAAGGAAAAAGGCGAATATAAAGATATACTCTACCTGAAAACAGACAGCGATATCCGTCCCGGGATATCCATTAGGGTGACAGTTAATATCCGTAAACAATAGCAATGAAAAATAATGTTACTATTCTCATCAAGGGCGCAGGCGAAAAGGCCAGTGCCGTGGCATGGGGGCTATACTCCCATGGATATAAAAGAGTTTTAATGACAGACATAGAAAACCCCCTGGCAGAAAGAAGGGGGGTCTGTTTTTCCGAGGCGGCATTTGACATTAAAAAAGAGATAGAGGGCGTTACAGTTGAAAAGGCGGGCCTTTCAATTGATTCGGTAAACTCTATATTACAAACGGGGGAAATCCCACTTCTTGTTACTCCAGATGATACGCTCATACAGGGCATATGCCCCGATATTATTGTTGATAGCATCATGGCAAAGAGGAATACAGGCACATCAATAGAAGATGCGCCCCTTGTAATAGCCCTTGGCCCCGGATTTGATGCGGGGAGAGATGCCCATTATGTAATTGAAACCAACCCCAATATCCCCGGTCTTGGCACCATTATTGAGAAGGGTTGTGCGGAAGAACATACAGGCATACCCACAAATGTGCTTGGCAAATCCCTTGAAAGGCTGTTAACAAGCCCGGGAACAGGTATGCTTTATGCCGTAAAGGATATTGGAGACCCGGTAAAAGAGGGTGACATTATCGGGTATATAGGAAATAAAAATCTGATATCGCCTATCCCGGGGCATGTCTGGGGGATTATACGTACGCCTGCCGAGGTAAAAAAGGGGCAGAAACTTGGGGATATACACCCTGGTAATGACAGGGATGCCTGCTTCAAGATTACACCCCAGGCAAAAATAATCACAGCAGGTGTGATTGAGGCCATCGAAAGAAGATATCCTTAATTTATACTTCTTCTTTTCCTATGATTAAGATAATTGAATGATTATTCCTTCACTCTGAAAAATTCATAAAGTACCTGATATTATTTTATCGTTTGCGCTTCATAAATGCAGGATAAAACAACTCCCATGGAAATTCCTCTTCATCAGCGATATTAACGATAACCGGTAGCTTGGCGACAAATGCGTCGTTTCTATATTCCCCTCCAGCATGAGCGTTAAGGGGTGATCCCCAGGTGGCATAGCTCCATCCAGCTACGTATGCGTTCCCGCTGCCATCTAATGAAATAGCCGTGGCATTATCGGTAGTTTCTGCCCCCATGAATGTGTTCCATTGCAAGACACCACTGCTGTTCAGTTTGGCAACAAATGCATCGTACCACCCAGCATAAGGGCTCAGGGGTGAACCCCAGGTAGCACCGCTATTTCCAGCCACATACAGGTTCCCACTACTATCCGTTGAAATGGTAATAGCCGCATCAGTGTTTGTCCCTCCCATGAATGTGTTCCATTGCAGGATACCGCTGCTGTTCAGCTTGGCGACAAATCCGTCGTAATCCCCCCCAGCATAAGAGTTAATGGGTGAGCCCCAGGTGGCATCACTATATCCAGCCACATACAGGTTCCCGCTACTATCAATTGAAATAGCATAAGCATAACTATGACTATCAGCCCCCCCCAAGAAGGTGTTCCATTGCCGGACACCACTGCTGTTCAGTTTGGCGACAAATCCGTTATCCCACCCAACATAAGGGTTCAGGGGTGAGCCCCAGGTTGCACCGCTAGTTCCAGTTACATACATGTTCCCACTACTATCCATTGAAATAGCCGTGGCTCGATCATCATCTATTCCCCCCATAAAAGTGTTCCATTGCAGGACACCGCTGCTGTTTAACTTGGCAACAAATGCGTCGTAATTCCCCAACCCAGTATGAGCGTTCAGGGGTGAGCCCCAGGTGTCATAGCTATATCCAGCCACATACACGTTCCCACTAATATCCGTTGAAATGGCATAAGCATAATCTTCATATACCTCCCCCAAGAATGTGTTCCATTGCAGGACACCGCTGCTGTTTAGTTTGGCAACAAATATGTCATCGTCGTAAGAATAGGCATTAATGGGTGAGTAGCCCCAGGTGGCTTCGCTATATCCAGCCACATACACATTCCCACTACTATCAATTGAAATAGCATAGGCATAATCATCACTAAGATCCCATATCCCAGGTGATTTCTCCACTAAGACCCATCCTCCCAAGAATGTGTTCCATTGCAAGACACCGCTGCTGTTCAGCTTTGCAACAAATCCGTCGTACCCCCCCCTAAAATGTTCCAGGGGTGAACCCCAGGACCAATCGCTATATCCAGCCACATACACATTCCCACTACTATCAATTGAAATAGCCATTGCATAATCATAACCTTCCCCCCCCATAAAGGTATTCCAACTCAATGTAGGGTCGATCATGAGCGGGTACGCAGGGTTGTATTGGCCGAGAGAAAAGCCTACTGTAGAGTTTTTTATCGAGGAATCATATAAAGAAAACGCAACTGTAACCGGTATCGGTTTTCCGCCAATCTCCTGCCAGGCAACAGGCGCTGATTCGTTCATCCAGCCGCTTTTGTAACCTATCCTGAGCCCACCCCCGGATTCAATCTCTACTAAAGTATTATAACGCAAACGGATCTGGCTGACATCCGCACCAGGTTTGAGCAGATAGCTGCTCCGGACAATGCCTCCGGATATTGCCTCATAGCTCAGGTTGATCCCGGGCCACAGCTCCGGGTAGTCGACACGCTTTAAAGGAAGCGCATTTTGGTCACTTGTTGACACTTGATCTGCCATCGGTCTAACACCATCTGTCCCTGCAAACTCAACCCTGAGCACATGGTCACCGGATGCAACATACATCCTTTCGGGTTCAAAGCCTAAAATATGGCCTGAAGCTGTGAACTGCACCAGGTCCGATGTGTCTGTCGGAATGGTAGCATGCGCAGTAGGTCCATAAGAAAAGCAACAAACCGAAAACAGAAGAGCAGCAATCATCATTTTGCGGAGAACACTTATATGAATACAGCTTAGAACATATCGGGTCATAACATGATCCTTTCATAATACAGCAAATCATTCAGCCTGAAAATCGATACGGACAGTTTTTATTTATTATAAAGAGATAAAGAAGACACAATTGTTATCTCTGTATAAATATTTTTTATTAATGTCAATAAAAGCAATCTATGAAAATAACCAAATAGGTTTATCTGAAATTTAGAGTAGTGGTAAAAAAAAGGTGTCAGGGCTTCACCTATGACACCTTTTTTTAAAAAACGAATTTATTTTTTTACTGGTGGGACACCAAATATACCTTCTCTGAAGGCATTTATGTAATCTATACAGAACATATCGTTGCCAAGCAGGGCATCTGTAGCAAAAATCAGACCCCTCATATCCTTGTTCAACGGATCAAGAATTACGCTGTCCATACCGGCGGTCATGGCTACAGCCACAAATGCCTGATTCATCACCTTACGTGCAGGAAGATTAAATGAAACATTGCTCGCGGCCCCTGTTACATGGATAGTGGGGTAACGTTTCTTTATCTCTTTAATTACCTCGATAAGCATATTTATGCCATTTTCTGATGCGCAAAGCATTTCCACCAGGGGGTCAATGTGCAGACGGGAAGGATCAATATTATATTTCTTTGCCTTTACCATAAGATCTTCAAGTATCTTAATGCGTATTGCAGCGGTCTTAGGAATTCCATTGGCATCGTCACACAGGAGGGCAGCAACCTCCCATTTACTATCTGCAATAATAGGAAAGACATCTTCTACCTTGGTCCCTTCCATAGAGACTGAATTGATCAGGCCCGGTTTTTTACAAAATTTTGATATCTCAGCGCAAAGCTTGGCATTTGGGCTGTCTACCGCTATAGGGGTGTCTGTGGCCTCCTGAACCTGCTCTACCATCCATTTAAGGGTTTCAAATTCAATAGCCGGGGCAACTGAGGCGCACACATCAATAAAAGTGGCACCTGCCGCTGATTGAACTTTTGCCAGGTTCTTTATAAACTCTGCGTCCCTCGCTTCTATGGCCTTGGCTACAGAAGGAATAGATCCATTTATTTTTTCACCAATAATAATCATTGTTATTTCTCCATTTTCTATAAGATTAAATAATTATAAAACATATAATATCAAACATACGGCTGATCATTTCACAGGGGAAACATGCTGGTTAAACCGGCAACCCTTGGAAATCACCAGCCTTTCTAGGGTCCTATAAAGGCTTCCTGTTCCTGTTTTCAGGCAATGTACTATAAAATTTCTCACGAAAGATGTCAAACCAAAATGAACTCTATTATGGCTAAATGGTGCTATAAGAATATAATAAAACCGGGATTTCCTTTCTTTATCATCGGGGTGAGAAGACCCTCTCCGGTCAATATTTTGACATATTTTTGCATGTTTAACCCCTTTTCTTGTAGAATCTCTCCCTTGCTATAACAGCGGCACCAAGGGCGCCTGTTATCTGAGGGTCTGTTGAAAGGGATACAAAGCTGATCTCCAGGTAATCCTCAAGCGCCTTCCTCATACTTTTGTTTTTAGCAACACCTCCCACAAAGGCGGTATTTTTGCCAATGCCGAGCCTTTTTGCCATGTTACCGACCCGTTTTGCTATGCTCTGATGAAGCCCTGCAGAAATGTCTGTCTTTGTATTGCCCTGGGCAACAAGGGATATCACCTCTGACTCGGCAAACACGATGCATGTGCTATTTATGGGGCTGGGGTTAAGTGATTTTTCATAAAGGGAGCTGAATTCCGCCATATCGAGTTTCAAGGCCCTTGCCATGACCTCTAAAAAACGGCCTGTCCCGGCAGCGCACCTGTCATTGAGTATAAAATCCAGAATGGTTCCGTCTGGCTTTAGCTTTATCGCCTTACTGTCCTGTCCACCTATATCTATTATCCCCTCCACATCAGGTTTAATAAATCTGACACCCGCGGAATGGCATGTGAGTTCTGTTGCCGTATGGTCAAAAAAATCAAGGGATATCCTCCCATACCCTGTACCGACTATGTATAAGACCCTTCCCCTGTCAGCCCCGATCTTTTCAAGCACCGAATCAAGCACTGCTACACCCGCCTTTTTCGGCTCTGCGTCAGTATATATCACGGTGCTGGCAAGAATTCCCCCATTGTCCATGATAACACATTTGGTGGTCATTGAGCCCAGATCAATACCTGCAAATAATCCTGTTTTATCCATATAATGTTTCCCTGTAATCTAATTTTCAATCGCGCACATTACATAGACGGGTTTAATACGCCATCACTGTATGGCATCCGCCTTCGCATAAAGCTATGGCGAGATAAAATGGCGGGACAAAAACCCGTCTCGACAACAAATGAAAAGTTCATTTCATAACTTAAATCGTTTCATCCCATATTTTCATGCAGTCATAGAAAGTTCAACGGATATTTATCATTGTTATCATTTTTTAGTAGAGTATGTAATTATTTCATTAATAAAAATCCGTGTTTGGCTGTGTTTTTGCATGCAAAACATGCATGCATTAAAATTTGTTTTCCGGGGGTATGGTTATATCAGGCACCCGTCTGTATATGCAGGTGTTATTTGTAAATGACTCACATTGGAGACAAGCAAAACCTATGGTAAGCATAGCTAAAAATCTGAAGATAAAATATAAACTTGTTATCGGGTTTTCCATCATGATCTTCTTTATCGCCCTTATCGGGCTTATGGGTTACCTGAATACCAGTAAAATAAGAAAAAATCTGGGTAATATATTTACAGATACCCTGCCGGGCATCAGCTACCTTCTCGAAACAGACCGTGACCTCTATCAACTGCTTGTTGCAGAACGATCCATGGTAATTGCAGATAAGGGCTCTCCGGTTTTCACAGACCTTGAAAAGGCATACTTGGAGAACCTTGAACAGGCCCGTACAAGATGGAATAAATATAAAGCGCTCGCAGAGAGCAATGAAGAACGCCAGATTATCAGTGAATTTGATGAATCATATAAGGAGTGGCTGGAATATTCCGAAAAGGTGATCCAGGGCATAAAGGCGGCAGGGCCGGAAATAAGCCCGGAGACAAAGGCCATTAGCCTTGGTGAGGCAAACAGCAGGTTTGAAAAGATGAGGGGATTTTTAGATAAGCTCACAGATATCAACAAGATGACTGCCGAGAAACTGCAGAGGGAATCGCAAAGCACCTATCAGAAGGCCACTTATACCTACATAGTAGTTGTGGCAGCAGGTATATACATAGGGATACTCCTCTCTCTTTTTATCAGCAGGAGGATAACCAGGCCTATCGCAAGGGCAGTCCAGGGTTTAAGGGTTATATCACATGGAGAAGGGGACTTAAAGCGCAGGCTTCCTATTGAAAGCGGGGATGAGATAGGTGAATTATCCGTGTGCTTCAACAACTTTATGGAAAAGCTCAGGGAGATAATCGGTAATGTTGCTCAAAGTGCAGGTGCCCTTACCAGTGCATCAGATAATCTCTTAACCCTCTCCACCCATATGGCTGATGACAGCAATGATGTATCACTGAAGGCCCATACAGTCGCGGCGGCGGCAGAGGAGATGAGCGTAAATATTGAATCGGTTTCAACTTCAATGGATGCCGCATCCAGGAATGTGGATCTTGTTGCAGGCGCAGTGGGTGAGATGGGTGGCACTGTGAATGAGATCGCAGAAAATTCCGAAAGGGCCAGGGCAGTTACAAGCGCTGCGGTTAATAAGACAAAAGAGACATCCGAAAATGTAATCAGGCTTGGAGAGGCTGCCCAGGAGATAGGCAAGGTAACGGAAGCAATAAATGAGATATCGGAACAGACCAACCTGCTGGCATTGAATGCCACCATAGAGGCGGCCAGGGCAGGTGAGGCAGGCAAGGGCTTTGCCGTTGTGGCTAATGAAATAAAGGAGCTTGCCAGGCAGACAGCCGATGCCACGCAGGAGATAAAAAACAGGATTGAAAATATTCAGAAGACTACCACCGGCACTGTCAGCGGGATAGAGGATATCTCAAAGGTAATTTATGAGGTAAATGATATTGTCGCAGTTATTGCCTCTGCGGTAGAAGAACAGTCTGTTACAACAAAGGAGATAACCAACAATATAAATCAGACATTTATGGGGATAAGCGAGATAAATGACAACGTCTCCCAGAGCACAACTGTTTCAAGGGAGATAGCGAGTGACATATCCGGTGTCAACGTTCTGACCGGGGACCTCACAAATGGCGCCTCCCAGGTGAGGGAAAGCGCCCATGAGGTTCACAGCCTGGCTGAAAAACTTAACAGCATGTTTGAGAGATTCAGGATATAATCCCTATTCCACGCTTAACACCCTGAATGAATGGGGTTTAACAGTCAGTTCAAATGTCTTTTCTGTTGAGGGTCTGCCCCAGAATCCCTGGATATCCTTGCCCTTTAAAGCCTCTCCTGTCAGTATATCCTTTATATTCTTTCCCTTTGATGCAACAAGCCTGATGCTGACGGGTTCATCCCTGAATGAATGCACCACCGCGATATTGTTGTCATACAGAAAGAGGGATACCCTCGAGGGTCCATGGAGCCGCACAAATTGATTTTTTGTTAACGTATCCCTAATTTTGTTCAGCACCTCCTCAGGCATGTCATAAAGATCCGCAAAATTATCAGGTATGGTAAGCACATAAAGATTACCCTCCGCATAATCTGCCCTGTGAAGTATGGGCCAACCAAGCCCGTTATCAAGGGCAGAGACCTCTTCCCATGAATCATTGGTGAGATACTGTATCTGGGGTATAAGCATCTCCTTTTCGCCCTTTACAAGGCCGCCCCACCCTGCCTTGAAATCCTTAACAATGGCCTTCCTGTCTGTATACTGGAGCTCAACGATCTCCTCAATGCCTTTACCACTAAGGGCACGTAACAGACCTGATGTGATCACAACATCCTTTCCATTATTAAGCTGACCCTTGATCTTGCCGATTATATCGGGATCAAGCTTGGCTGATTCAGTGAGGAGTATTATCTTTTCACCTGAAGGAAACTCCGGATAAAGATCAATGGGGATGCCTGCCATGCCTAAAAAATTATGGAGAAAATCCTCACCGGTAGAATGGAACGGTTTATAGCCTTTAAGGCCGATTGGTTTTCCAAGATACCCGAGTATATTATCTATCTGCTCCAGGGCTGTTGCGGCAACAAGGGCCATATTGGCATCCTTTTTATATTTATCCCCATCAAGGTATGGTTTGATCATGGCATCAAAATCAAAACTGGTCCCTGTACCCTGCCATGGCCCGCGAAGCTGTTTTGTAACAGGAAGCCCCATCTGCATATAATCAAACATGGTCATCTCAGGGGCCTTTGCAAGGAGGGTGAGCCACAACTGCTCCGCATACCTGTCTGCTGTATTGGATGCATATGTATCCACCCACCCCCCGCCGTTTCTGCCAGGGGCGATGTTCTCAAAATATCTTATGATCTGATAGCCCTGGTATTCCTGGAGATGCTGATCTGTCATAACACTGTCACGGGTTTCGGTTCCGGTGTAGATCCCGTCAAATATCTTTGGCCCCCTTTCGAGGTCAAAGCCAAGGCCCTGAAAGTGCTCATACCAGTTGGGGTATTTGATAACCACCTTTATCTTGGGATTAACCGCCTTTGCAGGGCCGACTATTAAAGTTTTCGCGGCCTCTGAAAGGAGATCCATCCTGAACTGTGACCAGCTTTTATCGCCTTTTGCGGCTATGCATTTTTTACACTTGCAGCTTGTATAGAAAAAGTCATCCAGGATAAGCTCATCAAAATGACGGGCAGTCATCTCAACAATCTGTTTCAGCTTTGTTCTATGCTCGTCATTGGTGTAACAGTATGTCTCAAAATTATTGGGTTCGCTTACGGTTATGGTGATGCCTCCTGCGGTTTTGATACCCTTTGATTTAAAGAATTTGATTATAGAATCCAGTGCCGCCTCGTCAATAACTGTCATGTCCCTGTGGGTTTCAAGGTATATCTTGTCTATGTTCAGGTGCTGATTCATCTGTTCAAATGTAGCCTTAAGCCACACTGGGTCTTTCATCTTTATCACCTCAAAGACCCTGGCATAGACAGAGACCTCAAAGTTCTTATACCCGTCGTCAGCAAGGGTGGAAAGGGAACAGATTGTAACAAGGGGCAGTAAAAGGATTGTCTGTACAGTATTCATATAAACCTCCGAATATTGGGGAATTAATCTTTTGAACAGGTGGCAATAGTATTTTGGGTTACCCCCTTTGTCAAGGAGACATATGTTCTGAAAAATAAAAAGACAGATCTTGTCCAGAAAATTCTATTGACACCAATTCATGATTAAAATACGCTCTATTATTCTTAGCCACTTCAACAATTATCAAGGAGGAAAATGATGAAATCCTTTAAATTATTGATAATTACACTTTTACTCTGCCTTTTTTTCCCCATATCTTCAAATGCAGACCCTATGGCAGATGTAAATACAGCCATTTCAAATAAAGATTTTACCAAGGCGGTTGAATTATTAAATCCACTTGCCGATCAAAATAACCTTGAAGCAAAGAAAACTCTCGGGGCACTCTATTTTAAAGGCCAAGGCGTTGAAAGAAATATCAATAAAGGCCTCGCATTGATTATGGATGCAGCAGACCAGGGGAATAAAAACGCCAAGGTGTTGGCAGCAGCCTTAAACAAAGAGTTGGCCCAGATGGGTGATGAAAAGGCTATGTATAATATGGGATATATGTGCCTGAAGGGCTGGGGAGGGACTACTTCTGACCCTAATAAATGTGTAGAATGGCTTGATCTCGCAGCAAGCAAAGGCCATATAAAATCAGCGAAGGTACTTTCCAGTATTTATGCAAAAGGCAGTTACGGAGTAACCGCTGACAAAGATAAGGC
>CAZCMD010000126.1:0-14423 GCA_964499695.1 uncultured Desulfatiglans sp. | reverse complement strand
TGTGGCTTAGTCCTTTCAAATTTCTGTTTAGACATCGCTATCCCCCTTTATAAGCAATAATGAAAAAAATTATTATATCTATCAGTTTCTATTCGCATATTTCAAACAATTACCAGCGATAATGAGCAAAGGCCTTGTTGGCTTCAGCCATTCGATGGGTATCTTCCTTCTTTTTGATCGCTGCACCCTTTTTCTGGGCCGCATCCATCAGTTCACCGGCAAGTTTAGCAGGCATACTTTTTTCTCCCCTGGCTCTTGAAAAGGTAAGCAACCACCTGATTCCAAGCGCCTGACTTCTGTTTGCTCTTACTTCTGTGGGCACCTGATAGGTTGAGCCGCCAACCCTTCTTGACCTTACTTCTACCAGAGGCTTCACATTGTTAATAGCCTTCTGAAATACGGATAAGGGATCTTCCTGTGTTTTTTCTTTTATAATATCAAATGACTCATAGAGTATTGACTGAGAAAGGCTCTTTTTACCTCTTTCCATCATACAATTTATAAATTTAGCTAAAAGCTGACTCTTGAATTTAGGGTCAAGGGTTATCTCTCTTTTTACTATCAACCTTTTTCTTGGCATAGCTGCTCCTGTAGACTAAATCGCTTTGGGCTTTTTGGCGCCGTATTTTGAACGGCCCTGCCTTCTATCTTCCACACCTGAGGTATCCATAGTACCTCTAAGTATGTGGTAGCGGACACCGGGAAGGTCTTTAACGCGGCCACCGCGTATCAAAACAACGGAGTGCTCCTGGAGATTATGACCCACACCAGGTATATAGGAAGTTACTTCCATGCCATTTGTCAATCTTACCCTGGCAACTTTCCTTAATGCTGAATTAGGTTTCTTGGGAGTAGATGTATATACCCTGACACATACCCCTCTTTTCTGAGGACATGCACCAAGTGCAGGAGTCTTATCCTTTTTCCTGGACTGCTTTCGTCCTTTTCTAATTAACTGGTTTATAGTTGGCATACTATCTTTTGCCCTTCCTTTAACTTGATTCAATCAATTCATGAAAAACGTCAAAATACTTAAATCAAAAAATCATTCTTTTTATTGACATTATCGGAAATTGTCAAGTAATTTTTGTTTAATTTTTAAATTTCATCTGAATATTTTTCTCTTTTTTCCGATCAACATCATAATACAAAATTTACCTAGTTATTTGACACAGTTATATCAAGATCCCTGTACTCTTTTATACCTGTACCAGCAGGGATTAACCTCCCCATGATAACATTTTCTTTTAAACCTTTTAATCGGTCAACTTTACCTGCAATACTTGCATCTGAAAGTACCTTTGTTGTCTCCTGGAAAGAGGCCGCCGAAATAAAACTCTCGGTACTTAAGGAGGCCTTTGTAATTCCTAAAAGAAGCGGTTCGGCTGTTGCCGGGACACCACCCTTTTCAATAAGACTGCTGTTTTCCTCTTCAAATTTCCATTTTTCAACCTGCTCACCAAGTAAAAATCCTGAAGAACCTACATCCTTGACAGTTACCTGGCGCAGCATCTGTTTTACGATTACCTCTATATGTTTATCATTTATAGAAACACCCTGGAGCCTGTAAACCTCCTGAACTTCATTTACCAGGTATTTTGCAAGCTCCTTAAGACCTCTTATCTTCAGGATATCATGGGGATTTGCAGAACCATCCATAAGAGGTTCACCAGCCCTTACATAATCGCCTTCAAGAACACTGACGTGCTTTCCCTTTGTAATAAAATAATCAACCGGTTCGCCTGTTTCAGGGGTGATTATAACCCTTCTTCGTCCTTTACTGTACTGGCCAAAGGTCACCGTACCGTCAATTTCACTTAAGATAGCGTTTTCTTTGGGTTTTCTTACCTCAAATAGCTCAGCAACCCTCGGTAAGCCCCCAGTGATATCCTTTGTCTTTGTGGTTTCTCTTGGTATCCTAGCTAAAACAGTACCAGCCTTAACCGAGTCACCCTCATTTACCATTATGATGGCACCTATGGGCAAATGATAACGTGCCTGCCCCTTTGTTGAACCCGGCAGGTTTACGGTTTTATTCTCCGTATCTTTTATTGATATCCTTGGGCGGAGCTCCCCCTGTCTTGATTCAATAATAAAACGGCTGATCCTTCCTGTTACATTATCCCGTTTTTCCTGCATGGTTTCGCTATCAATAACATCACCAAATTTAATAGTACCTTCAACCTCTGTAAGTATCGGTATGGTATAGGGATCCCATTCTGCTAGTATCTGACTTGCCTTTATAGCCTGCCCATCCTTTACCTTCAGGATTGCACCATAGGTAACAGGATACCTCTCTATTTCACGGCCGCCTGCACTTAAAATGGCTATCTCACCATTTCTGTTCATGACAATATGGCTGCCTTCGGCATTCTTGACTGTTTTAAGGTCAATAAAGCTGACCTTGCCTTCATTCCTTGTCTGAATAGTGGTCTGTTCAACCCTCTTGCTGGCTGTACCACCGATATGGAAGGTTCTCATGGTGAGCTGAGTGCCTGGTTCACCGATTGATTGGGCAGCGATGATCCCTACAGCCTCTCCAATATTCACCTCATGGCCATGGGCAAGATCTCGACCATAACATTTTTTACAAACACCGTCTTTTGACTGACAAGTGAGTACAGAACGAATTAAAACCTTCTCAAGCCCTGCATCTTCAATCAGTTTAACCTTGGCTTCATCAATCAATTCATTTGCAGGAATAAGAAGTTCATTTGTGATAGGATCATAGACATCTTCAAGAACAACCCTGCCAAGTATCCTTTCACTAACCCGTTGAATAATCTCACCACCTTCCATAAGGGAGGTTACCCAAATACCATCTACTGTTCCGCAATCATCCTGCGTTATAACAGCATCCTGTGCAACATCAACAAGCCTTCGTGTTAGGTATCCTGAATTAGCTGTCTTAAGAGCGGTATCAGCAAGACCTTTTCTGGCACCGTGAGTAGATATAAAATACTGGAGTACGGTAAGGCCTTCTCTAAAGTTTGATGTAATTGGCGTTTCAATGATTTCTCCGGATGGCTTAACCATGAGACCCCTCATTCCAGCCAACTGTCTCATCTGATCCTTGCTGCCTCTGGAACCTGAATCCGACATCATATAAATGGAGTTGAAACTCTCTGTCTTTCTAAGACTTCCGTCCGGAGCAGTTATTTCTTCAATGCCCATCTCAGTCATCATTTCTGATGTGATCAGATCATTTGCCTGGGTCCAGATATCAACTGCCTTATTTATCTTTTCGCCGTTTGTAATCAGACCACCTTTATACTGGTCTTCAATTTTTTTAATTTCCTTTTCGGCGTCTTCAATTATTGCACCTTTCTTAGACGGGATAGTAACATCTTTAATACTGATTGATGTTCCTGATATTGTACTATATTTGTACCCCATATCCTTGAGTCTGTCCGAAAGAATAACGGTAGCTTTAATTCCTGCCCGCCTGTAACATTCATTTACCAGATTGACCAGCTTCTTTTTAGTCATGACCTGATTGATCAAGGAAAATGGCAATTCATCAGGCAATATTTCACTCAATAATACTCTTCCTGTTGTGGTTTCTTCTATTTTGTCATTAATTCTTACCTTTATCTTCGCATGTAATGCAAGGGCCTTGGCATCATAGGCTATCCTGACTTCATCAGGATTGGCGAAGATCATACCCTCGCCCTTGCTGAATATTCTGTCCCTTGTCATGTAATAGATTCCAAGAACAATATCCTGGCTCGGGACGATAATAGGCGTTCCGTCAGCAGGCGATAGGATATTATTGGTTGACATCATGAGAACCCTTGCCTCAACCTGTGCCTCAATAGAAAGCGGCACATGGACTGCCATCTGGTCACCGTCAAAGTCTGCATTAAATGCAGTACATACGAGAGGATGCAGTTGAATGGCTTTCCCTTCAACAAGTATTGGTTCAAATGCCTGAATGCCAAGCCTGTGAAGTGTCGGAGCACGATTTAGCAGGATGCAGTATTCTTTAACAACATCATCAAGTGCATCCCATACCTCGGGGGTTTCCCTTTCCACCATCTTCTTGGCAGACTTGATTGTCGTGGCAAAACCCTTTTCATCAAGCTTGTTGTAAATAAACGGCTTGAACAGTTCCAGCGCCATCTTTTTCGGGAGACCGCATTGATGCAGCCTCAGATCAGGGCCAACAACGATAACTGAACGGCCTGAATAGTCGACACGTTTTCCAAGCAGGTTCTGCCTGAAACGCCCCTGTTTGCCTTTAAGCATATCGCTCAGTGACTTGAAGGGACGTTTATTAGCGCCGGTAACAACCTTTCCTCTTCTTCCGTTATCAAAAAGCACATCCACTGCTTCCTGAAGCATCCTCTTTTCATTACGTACAATTATATCAGGGGCATTCAGTTCAAGTAGTCTTTTCAGCCTGTTGTTTCTGTTTATTACCCTGCGGTACAGATCATTCAGATCGGATGTGGCAAACCTGCCGCCATCTAATGGAACCAGAGGCCTGAGATCCGGAGGAAGAACCGGAATAACATTCATTATGGTCCATTCCGGTTTGTTTTTGGATTCCTTAAAGGCATCAATGACCTTGAGACGTTTTGTAAGCTTTTTCCTCTTTGCCTCAGACCTGGTGCTGATCATCTCCTCTCTCAGGGTTACTGACAGCTCATCCAGGTTCAGGGCAATAAGCATTTTCTGGATCGCTTCAGCCCCAATACCATATTCAAACCTGTCACTGAAATCTTCCCTTGCCTTGTAAAGCTGCTCGTCATTCAAAAGAGAGCCTCTGACGAGTGGTGTATCCTTAGGATCTATGATGATAAAGTTTTCAAAATAGAGGACCCTTTCCAGATCTTTTAAGGTGAGATCCAGAAGATTACCGATCTTGGAGGGAAGGCATTTTAAAAACCATATATGTGCAACAGGAGAGGCAAGCTTGATATGGCCCATACGCTCTCTGCGCACCTTGGACTGGATAACCTCAACACCGCACTTTTCGCATATGATACCACGGTGTTTCATCCTCTTGTATTTGCCGCAGTTACATTCATAGTCCTTAATGGGGCCGAATATCTTTGAACAAAAAAGACCGTCCCTTTCAGGTTTGAAAGTACGATAATTGATGGTCTCAGGTTTCTTGACCTCTCCATAAGACCGTTCAAGGATCATTTCAGGGGATGACAGTGAGATCCTTACAGCGTGATAACTTGATGGATCCTTTGGCTTCGTAAAGAAGTTATATAGTTCTTCCAATGTCTCCTCCCATATTTGAAAAATTATCGATTTTTACAGTAATAAAATTGCTCATTTAAAACCATTATTATGATCAACTGTTAATATCTTCAAGAAGCTGGAATTCAAGACCCAGGCTCAATAATTCCTTTATCAATACCTTAAAGGATTCCGGTAATCCTGACTCCAGTATATTGTTTCCCTTTACAATCCGTTCGTACATGCGTGTACGGCCTGCGACGTCATCGGACTTAACTGTAAGGAACTCCTGCAATGAATAGGCTGCTCCATATGCCTCCATTGCCCAGACCTCCATTTCACCAAGCCTCTGACCGCCAAACTGCGCCTTGCCTCCAAGCGGCTGCTGGGTAACAAGCGAATATGGCCCGATAGAGCGTGCATGTATCTTATCATCAACCAGGTGATGCAGTTTGAGTATATACATGATACCGACGGTAACCGGCTGTTCAAATGCCTCGCCTGTCCTGCCATCATAAAGGATGGATTGCCCGGTTACAGGTAATCCTGCCTTTTCAAGACTCTTTTGTATCTCTTCTTCTTCAACGCCGTCAAAAACAGGTGAGGCCATGTGGACACCGTCCTTAAGGAGACTTGCAGAGGAGACCAGATCAGCATCACTCATATCCTTGAAATACTGGTTATATTCTTTTGCAGAATATACATTTTTAAGAGTCTTTTTCAGGGTCTCCATCCCCTCTTCGTTGTCAAGCACACTGGCGATCTGCCTTCCAAGTGCCCTTGAAGCCCAGCCTAAATGCGCTTCGAGCACCTGCCCGACATTCATTCTTGATGGAACTCCAAGCGGGTTCAATACAATATCAACCGGTGTGCCATCTGCGAAGTAGGGCATATCTTCAACAGGAAGTATACGTGAAAGTACACCTTTATTTCCATGACGACCCGCCATTTTGTCGCCCACAGACAATTTTCTTTTTACAGCGATATACACCTTGACCATCTTGATAACGCCAGGGGCAAGCTCATCACCCATACTGAGCTTCTCCATTTTGTCCTCAAGAATACTGTTTACATGTTCAACGCGGCTATTGAATTTTTCTATAACGGCCTCAACCTTATCTATGAGATCCATTGATGCCTTTATATCTGCCCCTGACCATGCGGTTACAGGAAGTTCATCTATTATTTCAGATGTTATATCTTTTTTCGTGCTTAAAAGTGTTTTTCCTGATTTTTTATCCTTTAGATTTGTCTTAAGAGAGACCCCAATAAGAAGCTCTTTCAGCCTGTCTTTTACGCTCTTCTCAACTATCTCTATCTCATCAGACCTGTCTTTTTCAAGCTTGGCGACTTCTTTCTTTTCTATATGCTGACTGCGTTTATCCTTGTCAACACCCCTTCTTGAAAAGACTTTTGCATCAATAACAATGCCGTCAACTCCCGGAGGTACCCTGAGAGAGGTATCTTTTACATCCCCGGCCTTATCGCCAAATATTGCTCTTAAAAGTTTTTCTTCGGGTGAAAGCTGCGTTTCACCTTTCGGGGTGATTTTACCTACAAGAATATCTCCTACCTTTACCTCTGCCCCGATCTTGATAATACCGCTTTCATCAAGGTTTTTCAGGGCCTCTTCACCGACATTGGGTATATCTTTTGTGATCTCTTCCTTACCGAGTTTTGTATCCCGTGAAACCACCTCAAATTCTTCAATATGAATTGAGGTGTATATGTCTTCCTTTACGACACGTTCGCTTACAATAATTGAATCCTCAAAATTGTATCCGCCCCAGGACATGAATGCGACCATTACATTCTGGCCAAGCGCAAGCTCACCCATCTCGGTAGCAGGGCCGTCAGCAATTATCTGACCTTTTGTCACAACATCACCCTGTTTAATAATCGGCCTCTGATTGTAGCATGTATTCTGGTTGGATCTCTGGTATTTTATCAGCTTATGGATCTCAACCTCTTCTTCCTGTTCTTCATTGACTGTTGATCTGATTACAATTCTTGATGAATCAACATCTTCAATGATGCCGTCATGCTGGGCAACAACTGTTACACCTGAGTCCTTAGCAACAACACCTTCAATACCGGTACCAATGAGCGGTGCTTTTGCCTTTAACAAAGGCACCCCCTGACGTTGCATGTTGGAACCCATAAGTGCCCTATTAGCGTCATCATGCTCCAGAAAAGGAATCAGGCTGGCAGATACACTTACGAGCTGGTCAGGGGAAACGTCCATATATTTTATCTCTTCAACAGGTGCGCGCATCGCCTCACCTTCGATCCTGACTGCTGCCTCTTTGTTGATAAATTCACCTTTGCTGTTAAGCGGAGCATTTGCCTGAGCTATAGGATAATTCCTTTCATCAAGCGCTGAGAGATAGGATATCTCCTTGCTGACCTTTCCATTCTCAACATGCCTGTAGGGTGTTTCGATAAAACCATATTCATTGACCCTGGCAAATGTGCTCAGGGATACGATGAGACCTATATTCGGACCTTCAGGTGTCTCTATCGGGCAGATACGGCCATAATGGGTGGGATGCACGTCACGTACCTCAAACCCTGCCCTCTCACGTGTAAGGCCTCCCGGCCCGAGTGCGCTGAGTCTCCTCTTATGGGTGACTTCAGAAAGAGGATTGGTCTGATCCATAAACTGTGAAAGCTGACTTGTTCCGAAGAATTCCTTCACAACAGCAGACACAGGTTTGGAATTGATCAGATCATGGGGCATTAAAGTTTCCACCTCCTGAAGGCTCATCCTCTCTTTTATTGCCCGTTCCATCCTGACGAGACCGATCCTGTATTGATTTTCCAGCAATTCGCCAACAGCCCTTACCCGTCTGTTACCCAGGTTATCTATGTCATCTACAGATGCCTCGGTATTTTTCAGCCTGATAAGTTCTTTAACAATAATGATGATATCCTCTTTTCTCAGTGTCCTTAAGTCATTAGGTACATCTTCAAAATTCAACCTGTGATTCAGTTTGAGCCTCCCAACTGTGGAAAGATCAAAGGAGGTGATATTAAAAAAGAGATTGTTAAAAAAATTGCTTGCAACCTCCAGTGTCGGAGGGCTGCTGGGCCTCATCTTCCTGTATATCTCAAGCTTTGCCTCTTCAGCATTGTCAATTTTATCCAGGAGCATGGTGTCATGGATAGTCGAGCTGGCATTGGGGGAATCAAGTACGAGACATTCGACCTCTTTTATTCCCTTGGTTAACAGTGTCTCAATATTTTGAGCAGTGATTGCCTGATTGCGTGCAATCAATACCTCTCCGGTTTCCTGGTCAATCAGGTCATCAATAAGTATTCTTCCTTCAACATCTTCAACATTTATCGGGAGCTTGTCCACACCGGCAGTTTCAAGCATCTTGTGAAGACGTTTCGTATATTTTTCACCCACTCTGGCAATGATCTTTTTGGAATTGGGTGCGGAAATATCCTTTGTAAGCCTTTTTCTGTAAAGGTTATCAAAATTTACATCCCTGAAACAACCCTCTTCACTGATATAGATCTTTTCTGTATCATAAAATTCCAGAAGCAGTTCACGGGTTGAATAGCCCAATGCCTTCAGAAATGTGGTTGCAGGGAACTTTCTGCGTCTGTCTATCCTGACATGGAGCAGATCTTTGGGATCAAATTCAAAATCAAGCCATGACCCCCTTAAGGGTATGATTCTGGCTGAATATAATAATTTGCCACTGCTGTGCGTCTTTCCCTTGTCATGATCAAAGAAAACACCGGGAGACCTGTGAAGCTGGCTTACTATGACTCTTTCCGTACCATTAATGATAAAAGTCCCTCTCCGGGTCATCATGGGTATTGTGCCGAAATATATCTCCTGCTCCTTGATGTCCCTTATACTTTTAGTCCCGCTTTCAGAATCTGTATCAAAAACCAGTAAACGTGCAGTAAGCCTCAGAGGGGCTTCATAGGTCATCCCCTTGCTGAGGCATTCTGTTTCATCGTATTTGGCCGGTTCGAAAGAGTATTTTACGAATTCCAGTGATGAAGTATTGCTGAAATCCTGAATAGGGAATACGCTTTTAAAAGGACTCTGGAGACCTGTATCTTCGCGATCCTCAGGTTTAATATCCATTTGTAGAAAACGTTCATATGAGTGCTTCTGTACTTCAATAAGATTCGGAATATCAATAGTCTTTCCTATTTTACCGAAATTCCTTCTTACGCGACGCCTCACACCATTCATCTCTTTCATGGGATCTCCCTGTTTGTGTTAATTAAACCTAAATTCTATTATGAAATTATTCTTATAAATTATTGCTAAAATCCATCCGGTTACCTTGTAAAGTAACCTCAGGAGATCAGCAAAATAAAACTACTTTATTTCTACGCTGGCACCGACAGCCTCGAGCTGTTTCTTGATGCCTTCTGCTTCATCCATAGGAATTGCCTCTTTAACAGGAGCAGGAACTCCGTCAACAAGGGCTTTGGCCTCTTTAAGGCCCAATCCGGTGATTGCACGGACTTCTTTAATAACCTGGATTTTCTGATCGCCTGTTGCTGTCAGGATTACATTAAACTCTGTCTGTTCAACTGCAGCAGCAGCCTGTTCAACTGGAGCAGCGGCTACCATTGCTACAGGGGCAGCAGCGCTTACACCAAACTTTTCTTCAAGTTCTTTTACGAATTCAGAAAGTTCAAGTACCGTCATATTTGCTATAAAATCTACTACATCATTCTTTGTGATATTGGCCATTGTATTTATATCCTCCTAATAATTTTTGTATTTTAATTTGTTTGCGGAACCGGCTCGCCTTCTTTTTTAGCGGTTTCGATTGCTTTTAAAGCATTCATCAGGTTAACAAGAACACCATTTGTAACCCTGACAAATGAAGTCGGTACAGCCTGCATTGCAGACAGAACCTGAGCCAGAAGCTGCTCCCTTCCAGGGAGTTTGGCAAGCCTTTTTATGCCATCCAGATCCATCATTTTGCCGGATATCTGTCCAACTTTCAGATCCAGTTTGTTCAAGTCTCTGTCCAGATCAACAAGAACCTTTGCCGGCGCAACAACGTCTGTGTAAGTGATGGCTACAGCGCATGGCCCTACAAATTTATCAGCGATTGATTCAGACCCGGTACCCTTGCTTGCAATTCTTAAAAGCCTGTTCTTTATGACGTAAAATTCGGCATCGATCTTTCTGAGTTCATTCCTGATCTTGTCCATAGACACTACGTCGAGACCCTGATAATCGACAACAAATGTTGCCTTGGCCTTTTGAAGCCTTTCTTTCATCTCATCGATGAAAGCCTTTTTCTTATCCTTATCCAAGTATTATCACCTCCTCCTGTCCTGACATTAAAATTTGTCAAAAACAGGGGTATGCTGTTGGGAGAGAAGCCGATAGCATAGTCTGAGCTGGCAATTTTAAGCAATTTCACTGCACCCGCTGTCTTTGACTATTAACCATTCATATACAGGCTGATTGCATCGAACAAAACGCCTTATGTGAATGATCTAAGTTTTATTCATCTTCAACTATTGCTGGTTGAATAACTCCTTTGTGAAAAGTGGATCTATTTTTATTCCAGGCCCCATGGTTGTTGATATGGCAATACTTTTTAGATAGGTCCCTTTACTTGCCGGGGGTTTGAGTCTGAGAATAGTATCCATAAATGCGCTTATGTTATCATTAAGTTTTTCAGCCCCAAATGAAACTTTTCCCATCGGGGCATGAACAATACCGGCCTTTTCCGCCTTGAACTCTATTTTGCCGGCCTTAATCTCCTGAACAGCCTTGCCCACATCAAAGGTAACAGTCCCAAGTTTGGCATTGGGCATCATACCTCTAGGGCCCAGGACGCGTCCAAGCTTGCTTACAGTACCCATTATATCAGGAGTCGCAATAGTCTTATCAAATTCAAGCCATCCGCCCTGGATCTTTTCAACATATTCATCTGATCCTGCATAGTCGGCGCCGGCATCAAGGGCCTCTTTTTCCTTTTCGCCTTTTGCAAAGACGAGTACCCTTACTGTTTTACCAACTCCATGGGGAAGGGCCACAGTTCCTCTGACCATCTGATCTGCGTGTCTTGGATCAACACCTAATCTTACAGCAATATCAATTGTCTCATCGAATTTGGCGACATGACAATCAACTACAAGCTTAATGGCGTCGGAAAAGTTATATCTGTTAAGTCTATCTATATTTACTACTACCGATTTGTATTTTTTTCCTCTTATAGGCATTTTATTTCTCTCTGACTTTCAAATTATAATTGATAATAAATCATCAATAACTATTGAGTTACCTTAATCCCCATGCTTCTGGCGGTACCTTCAATAATTTTTATCGCACCTGCCATATTATATGCGTTTAAATCTTCAAACTTTGTTTTGGCAATCTCTTCAACCTGTTTTTTTGAAACCTCGCCAACCTTTTCTCTGTTCGGTATACCGGAGCCTTTTGCTATCTTTGCAGCCTGTTTTAATAACACCGATGCCGGCGGAGTTTTTGTAATAAATGAGAATGTCCGGTCAGCGTAAATCGTGATAATTACAGGAATGACTGTTCCCATTTTATCCTGTGTCCTGGCATTGAATGCCTTACAGAATTCGGCAATATTTACACCATGCTGCCCAAGAGCGGGGCCGATAGGAGGAGACGGGTTTGCCTGACCTCCTTTTACCTGTAGTTTTACGCTTCCTATTATTTTCTTGGCCATTAGAATCCTCTTATATCTTATTAACTTGTATAAAATCCAATTCAACCGGGGTTGCACGCCCGAATATTGTTATCAATACCTTCAGCTTTTCCTTATCCGGTTTTATTTCTTCTACCGTTCCCTGAAAATTGTTAAAAGGTCCATCAACTACCCTTATTTCATCGCCTTCTTCAAAAGAATATCTCGGTTTTGGTTTCGTGATGCCCTCTTCCATCTGGAGGATGATTCTTTCGGCTTCACTGTCCGGTACGGGATATGGTTCACTTCCGCCTCCAAGAAAACCTGTCACCTTTGCAGTATTTCTGACAATGTGCCAGGTTTCTTTATTAAGCACCATCTGCACCATAATATAACCGGGATAAAACTTCCTTGAGGAGGTTTTTTTCTGACCTTTTTTTAACTCGACAACCTGTTCTGTCGGCACAAGGACCTTCCCGAAATAGTTCTCCTGTTTCAGAGCCTTTACCCTTTCCTCAAGATTCAATTTTACTTTATTCTCAAATCCTGAATAGGTATGAACAATGTACCATTTTAAACCAGCATTTTTTTCTTCGTTCATATTATTTCTCTGAAATTAACCTACTATTTTATCGATTATCTTCATAAGTCCGAAATCCACCACACTAAGATACAGCGCTGCAATAATTACAAGAACTATTACTATTATTGTTGATGCTATCAGTTCTTTCCTTGTAGGCCATTTGACCTTTTTAAATTCGGTTTTTACGTCTTTCAAAAACTGGCTTGCAACCTTGATAATATTTATCTTTTCTGCCTGTTTTTTTACCTTTATCTCAGATCCCTTTTTTTCCGGCATCTGCTGGTTCTTTTTTCTTACCTTTAGATTATCATCGGTAGATGTAACTGATTTCGAATTATTATCGGTCATGTTATTTTCTTTTAATTTATTGTAAAATTTTTATTAGTTTTCACTAATCCGCCTACATGTAATAAATACCCTTGCCTCAAAATATTAATGGCAGGCCAGGAGGGATTCGAACCCCCATCACCCGGATTTGGAGTCCGGTGCTCTAGCCGTTAGAGCTACTGGCCTACATTCACTAACTGAAACAAGAAATGTCAGATATAATTTAAAGTAACAAAAATAAATTAACTCTGTATCACTTGTTACAGGTTATCTAAAATACCATTAAGACTATTTTGTCTCCTTGTGAATGGTATGGGTCCTGCAAAAGGCACAATACTTTTTAAAATTCAGCTTGTCAGGCGTTTTCTTTTTATTCTTCGTTGTCGAATAATTTTTATTTTTGCACTGCTCACAGGACAGTGTAATTATATCTCTCATTTATCTTTCTCCCTTGATAAACAATCCAGGTAGATTATTTATAAAGCGCTATTCGATTATTTCGGCGACAACGCCAGCACCTACTGTACGGCCGCCTTCACGAATAGCAAAACGAAGTTCCTTCTCCATTGCTATCGGGGTTATAAGTGCCCCTACCATCGACACATTGTCTCCGGGCATTACCATCTCTACTCCCTCAGGTAATGTCACTACTCCTGTTACGTCTGTTGTCCTGAAATAAAACTGCGGCCTGTATCCATTAAAAAACGGAGTGTGTCTGCCACCCTCTTCCTTCGTAAGCACATATGCCTCAGCCTTAAACTTCGTATGCGGGGTTATTGACTTGGGCGCTGATACTACCTGACCACGCTCAACTTCCTCTCTCTTTGTACCCCTCAACAGAAGACCTACGTTGTCTCCTGCCTGTCCCTGATCAAGAATCTTCCTGAACATCTCAACTCCGGTACATACCGTCTTCTGTGTATCACGGATACCTACTATCTCAACTTCCTCGCCTACCTTGATCATCCCTCTTTCTATCCTGCCTGTTACTACAGTACCGCGTCCGCTTATGCTGAACACGTCTTCAACAGGCATCAGGAATGGCTTGTCTGTCTGCCTTACAGGCTCAGGGATCTCTTTATCAACTGCTGCCATCAGATCAAATATACACTTGGCTTCAGGACTGTTAACATCATCAGACTCAAGGGCCTTTAATGCGCTTCCACGCACTATCGCTATATTGTCACCGTCAAACTCATACTTGCTTAACAGTTCCCTTAATTCAAGCTCTACCAGCTCTATAAGCTCTTCATCATCCACCATGTCGCATTTGTTCAAAAATACAACTATCTGAGGAACACCTACCTGCCTTGCAAGAAGTATATGTTCCCTTGTCTGCGGCATCGGACCATCATCTGCGCCAACTACCAGTATGGCTCCGTCCATCTGTGCTGCACCAGTTATCATGTTCTTTATATAGTCCGCGTGACCAGGACAATCCACATGGGCATAATGCCTGTTCGCTGTTTCATATTCAACATGCGCTGTCGCTATCGTTATACCCCTGGCCTTCTCTTCAGGCGCCTTGTCTATCTGATCAAACGGCACATACTGCGCCCATCCCTTCAGCGCCAGAAGTTTCGTTATTGCAGCCGTAAGTGTCGTCTTACCATGGTCTATATGACCTATCGTCCCAACGTTTACGTGTGGCTTAGTCCTTTCAA
>CAZCMD010000125.1:0-14497 GCA_964499695.1 uncultured Desulfatiglans sp. | reverse complement strand
ACTGTCAGAGACCTTTTTCCAGATCCTGTTGTAAAGAAAAAGTTCAAAATTTCTGGTGGCAACGACGTATATGCTGCTGCTTTTTTTGGTTATCCACTGGGTGAGCCTAAAGATCGGGGTCCCAGGAAAGAGGGAACTGTTACTGTGATTTAGAAGAATCCAAGGATATAGGATATAGGAAACAAATGAACGTCGAACATTGAACATTCAACATCGAACATTCAATATTTAAGATTCAAGATTAGAAAAACAATCATCTGGTTCCAATTGAATATCATTTCGTGGTTATAGGTTATGGGTAACAGATTAGAGGCTCAGGAAATAGAATATAGGAAATAGGATATAGGCTGGAGACAAAGAGAAAGGATGAACATCGAACATTGAACATCAAACGTTCAACGTTCAACATCCAATATGAAATAAGGGTTGTGTCTACACTCTTGACAAATTTTAAAATAATTCGGTAAGAGAAAAATCAGAATGCTCTTTCTATAACCACAATGTTCCATGGTTCTGGCTCACTTTCCCTGGAGTATTCGCTATTCATTATTCTATTAAAAGTTAATGTTTGCAAAAAGGGCCAGAATATGGTCCTATTTGATAAATCAAACTATTGCAATGAGGTCTTTTTTGTCCGGTAGAAATATTTTAAAATCTGGCGATATGCCTTCCTGGATCGATTCCAGGCAGTCACAGGGCCTCTATTTTTTTACCCGTGAAGAGGCTCTTAATTCATTAAAGATCAGTGAATTGGCCTTTAAAAAGGCTGCCGGGCGTTTAGCTGCCAGGAACAGAATCAGCCGTATTCGCGGCGGCTTTTTTGTCATTATCCCCCTGGAATATTCCAGGACAGGAATCCTGCCTCCGGAATGGTTTATAGAAGATCTTATGGAATTCACAGGCCAATCATATTATGTGGGGCTGCTTAGCGCCGCAGCACTTCACGGCGCTGCACATCAACAACCTCAGCAATTTCAAGTTGTGACTACCGCCCCGCTCAGGGAAATAAAAGTACATGGACTTGCAATACAATTCTTTTCACGATCCAGCTTGGATAAAGTGGCCTTGTCCCGTGTAAAGGTACAGACAGGATACATGCCTGTATCCACGCCTGAGGCTACCGCCCTTGACCTTATCCGTTTTTCAAGGCGCATAGGCGGAGTTGATCGCATCTTTACCGTGCTGCAGGAATTGGGCGAAAGCATAGAACAAACTAAGCTTGAAGAAGCGATAAAGGCTGATGGAAATGCGGCATACATACAGAGGCTGGGTTTCCTGCTTGAAAAGGCCGGGTTTTCAAATCTTGCCGAGCCGTTATCCAGATGGGTGAGCAGGGAGAAAACCTTTCCGGTAAAACTGGATACTTCTTTTCCATCAAAGGGTGTAGGGAAAAATGAGAGATGGAATATACTTGTTAATCTGGATATTGAGGGAGATCTGTGATCCCAAAGGCTGATATTACGGCATGGAGACAATCGACGCCATGGGTCTCGGATGCCCAGGTAGAGCATGACCTGATTATCAGCAGGGCACTGGCTTCCATTTTTCAGAATGGATCTCTTGCAAAACTGCTGGCTTTCAGGGGCGGAACGGCCCTGCATAAACTCTATTTTCATCCTGCCAGAAGGTATTCTGAAGACATTGATCTTGTACAGACTCAATCGGTTCCGATAGGAGAAACTTTTGATGTAATACAGCAAACATTAAACGATTTCCTCGGAAAGCCAAAACGGAGTCAAAAAGAAAATTCAGTAATATTGACCTACAGGATGGAATCTGAAGGCCCGCCTGTCGTTCCTTTACGCCTTAAAGTGGAGATCAATACGCGCGAACACTTTGCTGTACTCGGCTACAGGAAACAGCCTTTCAGGGTATTATCCAGATGGTTTAAAGGAGAGTGTATGGTTACTACCTTTGAACTTGAGGAACTGCTTGCCACAAAGGTCCGGGCCTTGTACCAACGGAGAAAGGGGCGCGATCTGTTTGATTTATGGTATGGCATTAAAGAGGCAGGAGCAGACCCGAAAATTATTGTTAAAACCTTTAGTGAATATATGCGAGCAGAAGGACACAATATAAACGTGGACGATTTTAGAAAAAACCTCGAGGCAAAGATGTGCCATACCGGTTTTATTGAAGATGTTATTCCTTTACTGGCAGGCAATATGATATATGACGTGAATGATGCATTCCGATTAATATTCGAAGAAATTGTGTCACGCATATAAAATAACTCTATTCAATGATCAATTTACAATTATCAAAAAAAAACCCTAAACATAGAGCCGCATCCTATTAATCACAGGACTTACAGGATCAGCCATTGAATTTGCCACAGATAGCTTCTTGACATGATTATACAAATGATCAATTATCAGTTGTCAATGATCAGTCGAAACATAGGGTTCAGACCTTTATTATTGACAGTATAATGGGGAACGCCTGTAAGGGATCAGATATGAAAAACGAAACTGAATTAAAATTGGACGCAAATCGCTCAACAACTAAAAAGGCGCTTGGACGGCTCTGTTTCATTACTGTAATTGTTGCACTCTGCCTTTTCGGAACGGCTGGAACCATATCCTGGTTAAACGGGTGGATTTTTATGATTGCATATGTGCTTGTGCTGATAACATTGACTGGCCTGGTTTTCCGATCATCACCGGAACTGGTACAGGAGCGGATGGAGGCTTCACACAAGGCCAAATCATGGGACAGGGTTATTGTTCCTGTTCTGGCAATTGTATTGCCGCTCCTCTCTGTAATTTTAGCAGGTCTTGACCACCGTTACGGCTGGACAGGTGATTTCGGTACATTGACGGTGGTTGTAACACTGGCAATAATGTTAGCAGGAAGTGCACTCACCTTGTGGGCAATGCGTGTGAACAGTTTCTTTTCAAGTCATGTCCGTATACAGTCAGACAGGGGACATTATGTGGTAACCGATGGCCCCTACAGGTGGGTCAGGCATCCGGGGTATACAGGTTCTATCATGTTCAATTTAGCGGCCCCTCTCTTACTGGGCTCGTTTCCGGCTTTGGCAGTTGGTATTGCTTTTACCCTGCTTATGGCAATCAGAACAATTCTTGAAGATAAAACCCTGCGTGATGAGTTACCTGGCTATGGTGAATATGCAATAAAAACACGCTGGCGGCTTTTGCCATTCATCTGGTGAAGGAAAACTGGCTCGCCTCCTTGCATTGGGCAGGATGCAGGTAATAGGCTACAGGCTATAGTCTCTAGGCTCTAGGCTAAAGGCTGCCGGGAAGAAATAAATTCAAGATTCAATATTTAAGATTCAAGATTTGAAAAACAACCACCTATTTCCAATTGAATATCATTTCTGGGTTATAGGCTATGGGTGATAGGCGATAGGCTGAAGGAAAAAATAAATTCAAAATTTAACATTAAAGATTCAAAATTAAAAAAACATTGATCAGCCCGCAATTATCAATGATCAGAAAATAAACCTAAATAATAAATCGCATCCCATGTCTTTACCCTCGAACCTTGTCTTTTCCCTGCTTTTATGGTTTGTTTCACTACTACCTGGCCTGGTATGCCAACCAGCTGCATTGATGATTTTTTCAAAAATGTATAATGCCTTGAAATCTGGACTTAATTAACACAATTCTTTTCTGGCACAATTTGTGCTTTTTACATTCAATGTCTTGCATGTCTGGTTAACAAATCCGTTGCAGTTTATGGATGAAAACCAGTTAACGGCTTTGGGAAACATCCCGAAATAACTTAACCCGGTTACTGGAAATAAAACATATAAAAACAAAGGAGTCCAAAATGCAACCTGCAGACCGTATTCATTCCCTGGATGCTGTGCGTGCCTATGCGCTGTTACTGGGTGTTTTGCTGCATGCAGCCGCAGCCTTTATTCAAGGTATTCCCCTGCCGCTCTGGTATGATCAACAAAGCACAACAGCGACCATCATGTACTACGTTATCCATATGTTCAGAATGTCGACCTTCTTTTTAATCGCCGGTCTTTTCGCGCGTATGGTCGTGGAGCGGCGTGGAGTTAAATCCTTTGTCAAGGACCGTGCAAAGCGTATCGGTATCCCGTTACTTGCCTTGCCTGTCGTGGTGATTTTACTAAATATCGGTGCGGTGCTCGGAGCGCTGACCCATGGCGTGGATTATCTGCAGTCGCTGGCCGGAGCGCAAGCATCAGCAAGTGCCCAGGATTCCGGAGGCGGTATCAACATGACCCTTATGCACATGTGGTTTCTCTATTATCTGTTGATATTTTACGCACTGACACTGGCGGTCCGAGCGATCGTCCACAGGTTTGATAAACGCCGTAAGATTGCGAATGTATGCGATCGCATTGTCGCATTTCTGATGCGGGGCATCTGGAGCCCTTTTCTGATCGGTCTGCCGATCGCAATATATTTTCTGGGAATTGACAACTGGTTCGAATGGATCGGCCTGCCATCACCCTTTTCACTGGTACCTTCGCTGCCTGCTGTTCTGGGCTATGGCATTGCTTTCTCCATTGGCTGGCTGTTACATCGCCAGATGAACCTGGTACTGGACCTGCGTAAAAGCTGGCTGCTCCATTTCACACTGGCAATAATACTTACGATCGTCTGCCTTAAAATTGTAGGAGTTGAGCATCCAGTCTGGAAAGGGCCGCTTCTCGAAGGAAATATGCGTATCCTGTACGCCATCTGTTATATGAGCGGTCTATGGTTCTGGGTGTTTGCATTCATTGGAGTTGCCGTGCGTTACCTGTCCAATGAAAGCCCTGTGACCCGTTATATATCCGATGCCTCCTACTGGATCTATCTGATGCATCTGGGGACAGTTGCCTTCTTCATGATGGTTACAAAGCCTTTAGACTTGCACTGGAGTATTAAGTTTGCAATCATGATCGCAGGCTCTATGCCAATCCTCCTTATGACCTATCACTATTTCGTGAGATTCACCTGGATAGGAGCTATCCTGAATGGACGCAGGCATCCGCGTCCAGCAAGGACCCCACTGGAAGGCGCGGTACAGCCGGCCAATTAGCTTCCTGCCGGATCATCTGTGGAAATTTGAACGCTGTCAGGTTATTAGGTTGGCGCTATTAAACCTGATAACCTGACAGCATTACGAACCACCTGTCCTCGGAAAAAATGCGTCTATGCAACCGGTTTTGAACCTGCTCCTGGAATAAATTGCGCTGATACAGAGGTTAAATTTCAATGAGCAATAATCAGTGATCAATTATCAGTGATCAATAATCAATAATCAATGATCAATGATCAGGTTTTGAAATTATCCCGGATAGTTCCTTGACATGATTATGAAATACCCCTATGTTCCCGGTAATGTTTACAACAATGATCCGCTGTATTCTATTTTAAATAAAAGTTTACCGGATCAAAAAACACGGAATCAACAGAGGCAGTAATGAAAAAAACCCTTGCGCTTGCACTGATGCTTGGCATTATCCTTTGTACTTTGCAACACAACGCTGGCGATCGAAACATATAGCGCCATGCATGATAGCACCTCTGCATCCTGCAGGGTAATAGCCATTAATCCTGAATGGGGTAATATTGATACTGCCTTTGTGTATCCTGACCTGGAAAGGCTTGGGATCAGTAAAGGCACCGTGTTCACAGTGCAGTTCGAGGGAAAAAGTTTCAGAGTAATGATGGGAAACATATATGATGATGTACCAAAAGGGGAATGGGTCGCTTTTATAACAGCCGAGGGCTTTTTAAGGATTGCAAGAAACCTGGACAGCGCGGCTAAACTCCTTGGATGCAAGCCCGGAGATAATATCATTATTAAAAAATAGGTAAGGATCAGTAAAAACTTGTCAGGAATAAGGGGCATACATGAAAATATGAATTGACATCCCCTTCTATCATGAAATAGTTTTCTTAAAAATTCGGAGCGCACAATAAAAAAAATAATAAGGATTTAAACCGTTGTTTTTGATAACCAAATAACCAATCTATAATTTTAAAGGAGAAATTTTCCATGGAAAATAATTACACTCGACGTGAAGTACTGGGATTGGTAGGAGCAGGTGCTGTAGTTTTAGGGGCAACCGGTATTGCAAATTCTGCTGCTAAAAACGAAGCCTCACCTGAACAGCAGGATGCTATGACACCTTTAAAAAAATTCAATAAATACGGTGAGGAACTCGAGTATCAACTGATGCTCCGAACATCTCCCATTGCCGCAAAGATGCTGGTTAGTGAATCCGATATCCCTGAAGGTGCGTTCAGGCCAAAAAAAGACCACGGATATCATTTTTCACAGTGCCAGGCATTTGCCCTGTCCCGCAGGAACGGAATCACGGTTGCCATGCTGAAGGAAGATCACTGGTGCCCGGTCGGTCCCATTGCCTATGGAAATGTGAAGCCAGGCCCGCAGACCCAGCGGGGCGAGTCCTATGACTGCTTTCCCCATGGAAAATATGTCGGTATTGTTACGGCCCCGTTGAAAAACGCGAATTTTATTCCCGATGTTGTTATCATCTGGTCTAACAACGCCCAGCTCAGGGCGCTGATCATGGCCATGGACAGGGCGGAAAGCTCTCAGATAATGAGCCGTTATCTTCCCCCATCATGTTCATATTCCGTGGTAAATCCCATACAGGACGGTAAATGCTGGGTTGTACTGCCTGATCCCGGGGAGTATGAAAGGGGACTGGGTACGGAAGACGAGATGATGTTCTCTGTCCCTGGTGCCAGAATGGAGGCCCTTATCGCAGGGCTAAAGAAAAGTGAAAAAGGGTATTTTGCCTATCGTCATCACCATCCCTACATCCGGCCGGACTTTCCAAGACCCGATTTTTACAGGCAGTCATTTAAGTCCTGGGGTCTGGATGCTGATGATAAACATGACTGGCCGGAATATAAGTAACATACAGCAGGGCGTCCATGCCGGTAACATGCAGCAGGGCGTCCTCTTCTGTTACATGAGACATACCTTAAAATATTCATTCGGAATTACATGATTTTTAAATCGGCAGGCAGGCCTTTCTTAAACCGTCCAGGTGTTGAATTCAAAAGGAAGCAGACAGAAGGTCTTTTAATGTTGTAAAGATGAGCTTCAACACCGGTGGCCCCACGGTGACCATTGGAACAAGTATAAATGTGAAGATCATTCTAAGGATTGCCAGAAACCTGGACAGCGCGGCTAAACTGCCTGGATGCAAGCCGGGAGATGACATTATTATAAAGAAATAGACTATAGGCTATAGGCTAGAGGCGGCGGGATAAAACAAAGCTATGACAACCTTCAGCATGAACCGGTCCCTTGACTTTTATTGTCTGTAGTGTATTGTAATACAAAAAGCAAAAAGGAGGTGTTCAGGATGAGAACAGTTCTTTCTGTGAGTTTACCCGAAAATCTGGCAAAGGATTTGAGTGACTTTGCATCTGAAACTGGCCGTAACAAAAGCGATATTTTAAAAGAATCCCTTGGACGGTATATCTGGGAGGAAAAACTTCGCAAAGCCCAGGAGCTGTTTTATAAAAAGGCCAAAGCAAAAGGCATAGTTACCGAGGAAGAGATGTTGAGAGAGATCTCGTGAAAGCGATCCTGGACACAAACGTTCTCCTTTCCGCGTTTCTTACCGACGGCACATGCGCCCGCATTCTTAAAAGGGCACGCCAGAAGAATTTTATATTCATCCTCTGTGAACCGGTTTTACTCGAAACAAAACGACTTTTAAAAAACAAGTTCTCCCTTTCATCAGGAGATATCAAAATCTTTACCGCCATACTTATAGAAGCTGCGGATAAGCTATATCACCCTTTGGGCAGACCTGCTTCAGTATGCCGTGATCCGGATGACGATATTATCCTTGTCTGTGCTGTGGAAACCAAAAGCGATTTTCTGGTAACCGGAGACAAAGACCTTCTGGTTCTTAAGGAATATCAGGATGCTAAAATCATAAGTCCCCGGGACTTTGAATTGCTTTTCATGGATTAAAATGAAAACCCATGACATTTGATGGCAGATACCCGTGGTCAAAAGATGCCGATTGTGAAAGAGCAGCCTGCCCTGACGCGGAGAACCCGGTAGTGTTTGAAGTAAGGAGATTGAAAAAACAGGTGTAAATGCAGACCTATGCTATTAACAATGATCAATGATCAATTATCAATTATCAATTATCAATAAACAAAAAGGAGGAGAAAATGCAATTGGATAGAAGAAGGTTCTGAGAGGACATGGTCATACCCGGTCTGTTTTCGGGTCTTATGTACGGGCAGACATAGGAAAAGCCGCCTGTCAGTCCGAAAGGAAAAGAGGTTATCCGGACACTTAAGATCAAAACGATGCAATAGAGTAGTACAATCCTTAAACAATTCCCATCAAAAAAGATATAAAAAGGTCCGATCCTGGGCCAAAACTCAATACCACCTCCTGTACGTGGATGATTCTTTATTATTTGCAAAACAAATAATATCTGTTTATTATGTTAAAAATAGCATATTATATCTGCTGATTTTATGAAAGAAATGTGCCGGCACAAGGCGGCCTATTTAATAGCCGCATAAACCTTAAGAGTTATGGAGGTACCTTGTATGACAATGGATCAAGAAAAAAAAGCCACCCGGGAAAATTCCGGAAGAAAGAGTTATTCGAGGCGTGATTTCCTTGCCTTTGGAGGGGCTGCCGTTGCGGGTGGCGCCCTGGCAGTATATGCACCCCAGGAGGCCGGAGCAGTAGAAAAAGAGGAATACCCCCTTTCCCAAAAATACCTGATTTGTGACAGCAGGAACTGCGCCGGGTGCTATGGCTGTATGATAGCCTGCTCACTTGTTCATGAAGGCCAGGTAAATTTTTCCCTTTCAAGAATCCAGGTGCACAGGGCAGTTCTTAAACAATACCCCTCGGATATCATGATAAACACATGCAGGCAATGCCCGGAACCCCTGTGTGTAATAAACTGTCCTACAGGTGCATGCCATATCAGCAAAGAAAACGGTAATGTCAGGATGGTTAACCCTGATGAATGCATAGGCTGCAAGACATGCATAAACTCATGCCCGGTTATTCCCCATCGTCCAATATGGAATCATGTTACGGAAAAGGCCATAAAGTGCGACCTGTGCACTGATACCCCCTTTTATGAGAAAAAAGGCGGTGTAAACGGTTCACAAGCCTGTGTAGATGTATGTGTTGCAAACGCCCTGAAGGTTGTAACGGAACTGCCTGATCAGAAAGACATAAACGGGTATGACCGGAACCTTCAGCCGCCCAAAAAACCCATGCCCGATTTTTTTGGCGCCCCAAAGGCCAAGGCTAAACCAGAGTAAATGAAAGGAGATCGATTATGAGCACACCAGGATTTGGCGGAAAATTACTGCTGGTTGATCTTACCAGCAAACAGATAACAGCACTGGACACAGAAAAATATGAACAATTCGGCGGTGGACATGGAATGGCCACGGCACTTTTCTGGGATTATTGCGTGGCACCCGGAGACTGGGACCTGCAGGACGCCTTTCACCCTAAAAATATGGTTGCGATTATAACAGGCCCTGTAAGCGGAACAGGGGTACCATGGGCAGCAAGGACCAGCGTCTCGGGATTGTCACCCCAGTGTTATCCCATACAGTGGTTCGGCCACAGCAATTTCGGCGGCATGTTCGGGGCCTTCATGAAAATGGCCGGCTGGGACGGTGTGGCAGTAATTGGCAGGGCGGAATCACCTGTGTATATCAATGTGGTGGATGACAAGGTCACCATTGAAGATGCCAAAGAGCTGTGGGGTTTGAACACGTGGGAATGCCAGGAGGAGATCTGGAAGAAGTCCGGCATCAGGTACGGTGAGGAGTGGCAGGGGATCGAAGACAGGTATACACTCCAGAGACCTGCCATTGTAACTATAGGCCCTGCTGGCGAAAACATGACCAGGGTAGCATCCCTTGTGCACGGAGGCGGAAGCGGTGCAGGGCAGGGGGGATTCGGCGGGGTATTCGGGTCCAAGAATCTCAAGGCAATTGCCTTTCTTGGAACAAAGGGCATAAAGATAGGTGATCCAAAAGGGTTAAAGGAAGTAAGGGCATGGTATGACCGTGAGTGGCCGGCCGGGCCTCCTCCTTTTGCGGGCCAGGGGGTTTCATCATCCTGTATTGGCTGCGGGCAGGTAAGAAAGTGTCATAACCGGGACAGGGTCCATGGTCATGAATCGGATGGCTGTGCAGAGGCCGGATGGTTCTACCTTACGCCCCAGGATGCAAATGGAATGGACAATGCAACAAGGTTCAGGATTAATGCTAAAGGCGCAGACATAGTCCAGCAGCTCGGCATAAATGGTATGGAGACCTGTTTCATGGGTCCCATGACATTTAAAACTGATCATAATCCCAGTTTCCCGATACAGCCCGAGGTCCCGGCCTATACGGCCCTTGGCTGGTACATGAAGAGGATGTATGACCTGGGAGTAATCGGTCCGGGTACAAAATATGACATGGCTCCTCTCAATATGAAGAAGTTCGCCACACAGGAATTCATGGAAATATACGGAATCGCCCTGGCAAACCGTTATGGAATAGGTGACCTGTTAGCCGAGGGAACCGCACGCATGGCTGATAAACTTGGCAGGGCGGATGACTTTAACACCCTGGCCAGGCTGACTAACTGGGGTTATGTGGATCACTGGTCAATGCCGGGTGTTGACTGGGCCTATGGCAACCTGATGGATTCCAGGGATATCAACAGCCATGATATAGACCTGGCAAATCCGGCAGTAGGTCTTCCCGGTTTTGGAGGCGGCGGAAACACCAAATGGTCATGCGAGGAGTTTGTAAAGATCCATGCAGAACGGACTACGCGCAACAACCCTTACTGGTTTGATTTCAGCTGGGAGGGTAAGCAGGCACACAATACCGGTGTCTTTTCAAGACACAAGGCGGAATTTGTCGCCTGGCGCATGCATTACTGGACCTATTACAAGGAATCGGTTGGATTCTGTGACTGGGGTTATACAAAGCTCTTTGATGCAAACCACCCGAAAGGCCATGGTTATACTCCAGAGGCTGAACCAGCCTGGCTCAATGCGATTACCGGGAGGAAACACACCTTTGAGGATGGGCTTGAAATGGGAAGACGCGCCTGGAATCTGAAACGGGCAATCTTTGTTCTCCAGGGCAGGCACAGAAAGATGGAAAAATTTAACGGGTACATGTACAGACCCGGGGCCTCCTACTGCGGATTTTATAACACAAAGCCTGTATTCGACGGGAAAAACTGGGAATGGAAGGATTGCAAGGAACTCTACCTTACCGAGGATGGCGTGGAACAGTGGAAGAGCTATTTCTATGAGATTGAAGGCTGGGACAAGGATTCGGGTTATCCAAAGAGGAAAACTCTTGAAGGACTCGGCCTGAAATATGCTGCTGATCTGTTATCTAAAAAATTTGCGCAGGCATAGGTGGTAAAAAGACTGAAACTTTTATTAACCGCGAACCACGCGAAAAACGCGAAAATATAAACAAAAAATAAAACAGATAATATTTAAATCTTTTTCGTGTGGTTAGCGTGGTTCGCGGTTAACTATTATGTAAGACAGCTGTAAGCAATATATAAATACAAAATCAGGTTGGAAATAATTCCCGACCCTGCGAAAGGCTCCTTAACGATATTTATATAGCTCCTTTTCCTTCAGGTATCGCCGGATTAAGAAGTATTACTGCCCTGACAAAGCTGTTTATTTTTTCCCTGTCTAATGTTATTAAAATGACTCACCTGAATTGACAGTGATCAGTGGACAGTTATCAATAAAGAAAAAGCTGTAATGGAAGACACATGCGATTAGAGTAACCTGGTCAAGCCCTGGTTTACAGGTGTTTGTAAGCCTTGACTTACAGGCAAACTCTCCTTAAAATAGATGAAAATAAAAACGATTTTTAATGCTTCATTGACTACAACCATTTTAAAGGAGGTGCATCTATGAACAGGAAAATATCAATTTACATTATATTTCTTTTATTCATCCTTTCAGGGCTGTATGCGATAGCAGAAGAATCCACCGGTACCAGGCTCAAGGATGAGGACAGTAATTATCCAACATCCGTTCTATGGCTCTCCGAACCCAACGAAATCACGGAGATACGTGCACTTCTGCAGGAGGGAAAAAAGGAGACAGCCGTTGAAAGGGCCCGTGATTATGTAGCCCGGATTAAAAATGTAGCCGGTCCTGAGGCAAAACAGCATAATTATTTTGCATACAATGCACTGTGTGCAGCATTAACCAGTAAAGGCGAATTAAATGAGGCCGTTGACGCCTGCAGCAGTGCTATAAAGATTAACCCATCTTTATGGCATGCACTGAATACCCGCGGTACCGCATACTATGTATCCGGACAGAACGAACTGGCCCTGGAGGATTACAAAAAGGCACTGGGCATGGTCCAGGGATCGGAATCCCTGGTTGAGCTTATTCAGCACAACATCGGGCTCGTGGAAAAGAAAATGAATGAGTCAAAAGAATAGCGCTTTTTTCTTTTGAGATACAGGGACTTGATATTTTACTTGTCTGCGATCATTTTTTTGCAGGGGCTTAAACCATAATATTGCACTCTCGCTCCTGACTGGTGTCCATCCAAAAACTGTTGTTTTTGGATTTCCATCCTCCGTAGCAGTGCTACTGCGGAGGACGTGCAAGCGATCAGCTATTAGCGTTCAGCTTCTTGTCCCGCCATAGCCTTGTGCGACGGCGAATCAGCAAAAGGCTTTCAAATTAAGGAGTTAGCGGACAGCTGATCGCTGACTACTGAAAGCCACATCCAGAATTTGTTTCATTCCGGATGGACACTAACTGGTTTCTTATTACCTGTAGGTCGCCATACCGGCTCTGCAACTCTCTAAAATGATGGGATTATTTTTATTGACATGCAAAAATGATCTCCCTATACTTTACGCATCAACAAGGGATATTTACCAGTCAACAACTAAACCAGACACAATTAATAGATTTCTTATCAACAAACGACTTAACTAATCCATAAAATAAAAGGAGGATTCATCATGCAAAATCTACTGGCAATAATAATCCAATTAGTTTGCGGTGCAGTTGGTGGAAATGTTGCGGGATCTTTAATGAAGGAAAAATCTCTGGGCACTGTTTTAAACTCAATTACCGGCATTATTGGAGGAGGTCTTGGCGGCCAGATACTTGGAATGTTGGGCATTGGTACTGGTTCAGGAGGTATGGACCTCGGCGGCATCATAGGAAGTATTGCAGGTGGAGGTGTAGGCGGTGGTGTGCTGATGGTAATTATCAGCCTTATCAAAAAGGCTATCAAGAAATAGAATACAAAAACAAGAGCACTGAAAATAAAAAACACCGCCTCATGCAGACGGGGTATTAAAACCATAATATATAAGTTTATTTCAGTATAAAACTCATCCTTTGCGTGAGGAAGATCGGTTACAGGAGGTTTATGATGGGTATTCTATCATGGATCATTTTAGGATTAATTGTTGGATTATTGGCAAAATTTATCATGCCGGGAAAAGACCCCGGAGGAATTTTTATCACTATCATCCTGGGTATAGCAGGGTCTTTTCTGGGAGGATTGATCGGGTCATTCTTAGGGCTAGGGTCCACCAGTCAGTTTAATATTAAAACACTCCTGCTGGGCGTTATTGGCGCAATAATCCTTTTGATTATTTATCGTTCTGTAAAGAAAAAACAATAGAAACAGTCATCCTGACAGCGAATGAGTGTAGATTAAAAGAACCCTGTATGACATAAAATGAGAGCTGTGGATTAACCATTAATAGAACCTGTACTTTTTTCTGATGGCATCACTGGACCGTCCTATTTGTTATTATTGGCGGCCTGTTTTCATCAAAGGCAGAAAGGGGCGCCTCAAAACATCAATAAAATATTTTATGATTATCATGGTCTTAATAGGGGTTTACAGGAGAGGATGGGCAACAAAACTGGGAGGAGTTGTCCTGCTGCCCATCACTCTTTGAAAAGGGGAAATATGTTTCCTCCTGTTTATACTCTGTGAGGGAAAGAGTCTGAAGTTTTGGAGGACGTTCAATGTTTACGTAGACAACTCTTTTAATGAAAAGTTCCTTAAATACTTAAAAAAATAAAGCAGCAATTGTTATTTTGAGGCGCATGTTCCATTTCATATGCCTCATGAAATGCGGATACCTGAATTAAAAGGAGAAATGAATATGAATAATGCCAGTCCGGAATCATTTTTATTAATACTCGTGGTTGCTTCTATTCTGATAACAGGTATATACCCATTACAGGTATGGGCCGGGAAAAGTTCTGCCTCTTCTGAAACGGCATCCCTGGAGGCCCGTTTGAAAAAGTTGGAAGACCGGGAAGAGATAAGAGGGCTTTTGATGGATTACGGGCGATTTCTGGATAAGAGAGATTTCAAATCTTTTTCTGAACTTTTTGCAGAAACAGAAGGGGAATGGATCGGCGGGTTGGGTAGCGCAAAGGGATCGAAGGCAATTTGCGACCTGATGGAAAAAACGATTGGTAAAGATA
>CAZCMD010000124.1:0-14526 GCA_964499695.1 uncultured Desulfatiglans sp. | reverse complement strand
AATCCTGTTTGCTCCCCACGCTTTCGCGTCTCAGCGTCAGTATTGGTCCAGAGAGTCGCCTTCGCCACGGGTGTTCCTCCCAATATCTACGAATTTCACTTCTACACTGGGAATTCCACTCTCCTCTCCCATACTCAAGAATGACAGTTTCAAATGCACTTCCTAGGTTAAGCCCAGGGCTTTCACATCTAACTTATCATACCGCCTACACGCTCTTTACGCCCAGTAATTCCGAACAACGCTTGCACCCTCCGTATTACCGCGGCTGCTGGCACGGAGTTAGCCGGTGCTTCCTCTGATGGTACCATCAGATTCATCTACTATTAATAAATGAACTTTTTTCCCATCTGACAGAGCTTTACGACCCGAAGGCCTTCTTCACTCACGCGGCGTTGCTGCGTCAGGGTTTCCCCCATTGCGCAAAATTCCTCACTGCTGCCTCCCGTAGGAGTCTGGACCGTGTTTCAGTTCCAGTGTGGCTGGTCATCCTCTCAGACCAGCTAACCATCGTAGCCTTGGTAGGCCATTACCCTACCAACTAGCTAATGGTGCGTGGGCCCATCCTTAAACGGCAACTTTCAAGAAGAGGTCACCTTTCATAATTAAAACCAGAGTTTAGATTATAATATTCGGTATTAGCATCGCTTTCGCGAAGTTATCCCAAATTCAAGGGTAGGTTACCCACGTATTACTCACCCGTGCGCCACTTTACTTTCTCCTGCAAGCAGGAAATTTCTCGTTCGACTTGCATGTGTTAGGCACGCCGCCAGCGTTCATTCTGAGCCAGGATCAAACTCTCCAATTATGTCGAGTTATATTTTAAAGCCAAAATTTGGCTTTTACTTCTATTTGACCCAAGCGGTTACACTATTTAGTTTTCAAAGAACAATCCGTCTAATAATATTCTTTCAGACGTTGTTTTGGTCATTCCTTCAAAAGAAGAAAACGAACTCTACCTTTTTTGTTTTTTACTGTCAAGCAATTTTTTTATTTTTAATTTATAATTTTAAATAATTACTTTTTAAAAAAATTGCTAATTATATCAACAATATATTCCCGTTCTACTTTATTAAGCTCAGGATAAACAGGAATTGCTAATGATGTTTTTGATGCTTTTACAGATACCGGAAAATCGTCTGATTTATAACCAAGGTATGAAAAACATTTTTGTTCATGTAGCGGTACAGGATAATAGACCTCGCAGCCTATTCCATTCATTTGAAGGTACTCTTTCAGAGCATCTCTTCTTTCGCCTGCATTAATAACATATTGGTGATATATGTGCCGCTCTTCCTTTTTAAGGGGCAGCCTGATATCGTTTACGTTTTTTTCTTCAAAGAGCGTTTTGTAACTGGACGCGTTATATATTCTTCCATCGGTCCATTTGTCAAGATATTTTAATTTTATTTTTAAAATTGCTGCCTGCAGTGCATCAAGCCTGAAATTACCGCCTATAAAATCATGATAGTATCTCTTCACATCGCCATGATTACGGAATATTCTAAGCATCTTATTAAGGGTTTCATCATTACAGGTGACGAGACCGCCTTCACCGAACCCTCCCAGATTCTTTGTCGGATAAAAACTAAAACAGCCATAATCACCCATTGTGCCGGCCCTTTTAACTTTCCCATCACTGAATCTGTATTCAGCCCCTATGGCCTGGGCTGCATCTTCAATAACAATGAGGCCATATTTCTTCGCAATCGAAAGAATAGGCTCCATGTCTGCACACTGCCCGTAAAGATGGACAGGTATTATTGCCTTGAGATGCGACCTTTCTTCTTCCGGGCAACCTGAAATATGCTCCCTTATCTTTTCCGGATCTATATTGTAGGTATCTTCATCTATATCAACAAAGACCGGCCTTGCGCCAACCCTGGCTATTGCGCCGGCAGTAGCAAAAAAGGTATAAGGTGTAGTGATAACCGAATCACCCTGACCTATTCCTGCCACCATCAGTGATAATATAAGGGCGTCACTCCCTGAGGAGACACCCACCGCATATTTTGAGCCACAGTAATCAGCAATTTTCCTTTCGAAATCTTCGACATTAGGACCGCCGATAAAGTACTGGGTCTCAAACACCTCTAAGGCAGCGGATACTACCTCATCTCTGATAGAGTTATACTGCTTCTGTAAATCCAGCAAGGGAACTTTCAATTCAAATTACCTCGAATTATTTTCCCGAAAGAACGAATGTACTAATCAGATGCATTCAGGAGCGGGGAGATTTAACAGAGCGACATAAAATAGTCAATATAAAAAAATGTTAAGTGAAAATAGAAAGATCAGAAGTCAGAGGCCGGAAGTCGGAAGCCAACAGGGCTTTTACCGGTATGGTAGGTCTCCGGCTCTTGATGTGCTGACATCTGATTTCTGATCTTCGACTCTAATTTCCTTTCCTGCTTCCCCATCAATTTACAAGCTCAGACACAGAGACCACTTCAAAATCTTTCATCAATTGTTCTGTATATTTTTTTAAGATATCAATCGTTTCACGGTGCGGATGGGCTATCCCTATTGCAGACCCTGCGCCTCTTGCCATACTCAAAAGACGCTCCATCTGATAGTCGAGTGTTTTTCTACTCAGATCATTATCTATAAACAGACTCTTCTCAGCCGCAGGCACACCAAGCGCCTTTGCCACCTTAAAAGCAGCTGTGAGATTTGTAGTGCGGCTGTCCACATAGTAAAGATCATATTTCTTTATCTCATCAAGCACATATTTCATTTTTATAAAATCTTCAGAAAAGAGAGAGCCCATATGGTGATTTACCCCCTTTGCACCTGGCAATTTTTCTATATCCACCCTCACAATTTTTTGAATAGTCTCCCTGTCCATACTGACCATCAGCGCATCCTTTCCGGGATTGACGTCAGGATACCCCTTTGGCTGCATTGGCAGATGAAGGAGCATCTCTTTGCCTCTTTTAACTATGTTCCTTGCGATCTCCTTTGAATATGGCGCATCAGGCAACACGGAAAGGGCCACAGGGATTTTCAGGTTCATGAAGGCATCAGCAATGGGGATATCATACCCTATGTCATCTATAATAAAGGCCACCCTTGGCAGTTTTACTGTCTTAGTTATCTTTTTTATAACCTTTTGGTTCAGCTTCAGCCTGTGTGTTTTATGCCTGAAAATGGTTATGCTTAAAACAGCCATGTTAGTGTCAGGCATTTCAGTCTTGATAATGATATCAGGCCCCAGCGCAACTGTTTTCTTTGTAATGATTGTTTCAAGCCTGTTAACAAAATCCGGGTTATCTATAACCACTGAGAGTTCTGTAAAGTCCCAGTCCAGATTGTTTTCATGCCTGGGAATAACCTGTGTAAAGGAAATGGCATCCTTTTTAATGCCAAGACTGTATAATGATTCATAGATAACCTGATCAACCTTATCAATGGCCTTCTTAAACCTGCTTGATGTAACATATTCTTCTTCGAAAACAGGGGGTGGGGAGCTATTCTTGTGTGTTAGTTTTAGAAAAAGCAGGCCTGCTGCAATAACAGGAATCAGTATAACTATTGCTATCCTGATCTTATTAGCAGCAGACCTTTTTTTCCTCTTTTTTTTCATATTATGGGGGTAAGAAACTAGTTATTACCGGAAGGCCCTCCTGACTCTATCTGTTGTATCACGCCCCAGGATTTCAACACCTGCACCGCCATTCTTATCTGGTTATCCCTGTCAAGCTGTTCCAAACGAAGGGTGTCAATATCCTTTTCTTCTTCAGTATCTGCCGGGGCTTTTTCTTTTACACCTTCACCCTGTTTTCCTTCTTTCATTTTTTCCGGTGATTTTTCTTTATCCTGTTTCAGGCTGTCAGGGGCAGATTCCTCTTTTTTATCAAGGGGGGCATCCTCTTTTTCAGCATTTTCATTTTCCATATGATTATCAAGGTCTGCTTCTCTCATGAGAAGAGAAACTTCCTCTTCATCTTTTTCCTCAACCGGGGCATATTCAAGCTCGATATCAGGGTCTATCCCGCTTACCTGTATTGATCTGCCGCTCGGGGTATAATATCGCGCAGTGGTGAGCCTCAGACCTGAGCCGTCTGACAGGGGTACAATGGTCTGGACAGAGCCCTTGCCAAATGTCTTTGTACCCAGGATCAATGCCCTTTTGTTATCCTGAAGCGCCCCTGCCACGATCTCAGAAGCGCTGGCGCTTCCTCCGCTTACAACAACAACCATCGGCCATGTCCTGTCCGATGGGCTTTTAGTGGCCGACTCCACAATATCCTGTTCACTTATCCTGCCCTTGGTACTTACAATGGCCCCTGATTCCAGAAAAACATCAGAAACCCCTATGGCCTGTATGAGTAAACCGCCAGGATTATCCCTGAGGTCAAGGATAAGCCCTTTTACCGGCTTTTCCTTTTCGAGTTTATCAATTGCAGTTAAAAGCTCTTCAGTGGTATTGCCCTGGAAATTTGTGATACGCACATAGCCTATTTCATGGTCAAGCCTGTAACTTCTTACGCTCTGAAGGGGGATAATATCCCTGATAAGATTAAAGACAAGGGGTTTATCCACGCCTTTACGGCTGATGGTAATCTTGACTGTGCTTCCTTTCGGACCCCTTATCAACTTCACCGCCTCGGTGGAGGTCATGTCAATCGTTGTTTTATCATCTATCTTCAGTATCCTGTCTCCAGACTTAATGCCTGCCTTATAGGCAGGGGTATCTTCAATGGGTGATATCACGGTCAGGACATCATCCTTAACTGTAATCTGCATCCCCACCCCTGTAAAACTCCCCTGTGTTTCAACGCGGAGATCATCATGTTCTTCCTTTGTCATGTATGTTGAGTGTGGGTCAAGACTCTGCATCATGCCTTTTATGGCACCCTCTATAAGCTTTTTTGTCTCCTGGGGTTCGACATAATTCTCTTCTACCTGTCTTAGCACCTCGGTAAAAAGCTCGATATTTTTATAAACATCATCGGGATCCGTAGTAGCCTTAACATCCTCACTTGTGCCATTTGCCAGAAGCACAACCGTAAGGATGAGAATAATAGTGAGAATGCCTGTGATCAGTCTTTTTTTGAGAAACCGCATAATTTACTCCTGTCAGGATCGAATTAGAAAAAAATATTCTACCCCACAAAATTTGAAAAGGTCAATTAACTTTTAACCACTTTAAAGGATTCAGATTTTCCTCCCCTTTTCTGATTTCAAAATAGAGCGCTGGCCCGGTTGAAAGCCCTGCCTCGCCCACATATCCTATTACATCGCCAACCGAAACTGTATCCCCCTTGTTTTTTTTAAGTTCATGGAGATAAGCCGAAATAGTAAAGTACCTCTCACCGTGGTTGATGACAATAACCTGACCATACCCCTTTAACACCCCTGAATAATCAACCCGGCCCGAAAAAACCGCCATTACCTGTGTGCCGGCGGGCGCATCAATATAAATCCCTTTATTATTTTCAACAGCCCTTTCCCCTATCTTTTTTATGTTCTTCAGTATCTTTCCCTTCATGGGGATGGGGAGTTTCCCCTTTGATTTTCCAAAATTCGATGGCAAAGTTATTTTCTGTTTTCTGGCGTTGCTCTCAAGGTTGGCGATCGTCTCCTTCATACTGTCAGCCGCAGACTGCAACTCATTTACTGCAACCTCGTAGAATTCCTTCTCACTGTGGATCCTGGCAAGAAGAAGCACCTCCTTTTGAAGGACCTGCTTCAATTCATTCAGGCTTTGATTCTCCGCCTCTTCAAGGCGTGAAACAGCGCTAAGCTGTTCTTTGATACTGGCCATCTGTCTGTCATATTCAACTTTACGCTCGTTAAGATCACTCATCACCTTTTTGTCTTCATTCATTATTACCCTTAAGTACTTCATATTATGATTCAATGTATTGAGATCATCAGTGGATAGTAAAACCCTCAGATAGCCACGTTTGGCATTCTTATAAAAGGCGACCATCCTTTCAGCCAAAAGCTTTTCATTAATGTTCAATTCCGATTCGATTTCATTCAGGGTTTTCTGCTGTTTTGCGAGTTCTGCTTTCTTGGCACTTATGTCAGTCTCAAGTTCATCAAGGCCTTTCTTTTTATCACTGATCTCTGTTTCAATATGGGTAAGCTCTTCAAGTATATCCCTTTCCTTCACATCATAGTTAAAATATTTGTCCTTTTCCCTTTTAAGATCAGTCTCTATCTGCTCTATCTGTTTTCTTTTGATTTCAGCCTCGGTCATTTTACTGGCAAAAGAAAATGAGGGAGAAAAGAATATGGAGATAAAAACGATTATTAGAATCTTATGACAGAAGGAAGAGATCATTAATGACCGGTGGAAAAATAAGCACCCGGTGTCTGGCAAAAGCAGCATGCTCATACCCTGAAAAACCTGCCTATGGCTATCAGACCGCCAGTAATGCCTAAAACTAAACTAAGACCAATAACAGCTAATGAATATGTTAAGGATAAGAATTGAAAATCAATAAGGGGAAGCCCGAATACCTGAATGGTCTTTATTGAGAATATTGAGTAAATTGCCAGAAGTATCACATAGGAAAAGATGCCACCCATGAGCCCCTGTATAGCGCCTTCAATCAGGTAAGGGATCCTTACAAACCAGTCAGTTGCGCCCACAAGCTTGTATATTTCTATCTCATCACGCCGTGAATATATGGTTAATTTTATAGTATTGGTCGTTATGAAGAGCACTGCCGTACAAAGAAAACCTCCTGTAATAAGACCAATTACCCTTAAGATGTCCATTACACCCTGAAAACGCTCTATCCACTGTTTGCTGTACTGCACCTCATCAACACCATTCAGCTTTTCAAGGTCTGTTTTTATCTTTTCAGGATCTGCCGTGTAATCTTTTGTTTCATGGAAGATTACCTCAAATGACCCTGGTAAGGGGTTTGCCTTCAGCCCTTCAAGGAGACCCGCCTGATCTCCCAGATGACCCTTCAAATTGGCAAGGGCCTGCTCTTTGGTGATGAACTCTTTTATTTCCGCCCCCTTGAGATTTTTTATTTCCGACTCAATTTTTACCCTGGCTGCTTCATCAACCTCATTTTCAACATACACAGACATGGAAAGGGCTTCCCCCCAGTCGCTCAGCCAGTTTTTGATATTCACGGATAAGAGCAGAAAAAAACCCAGGAGAAGCATGGAGATAGTTATTGTGCCAATGCTTATCATATGAACCAGCCGGTTATTGAAGATATTGGTAAGGGCTGTTTTAAAAAAATAGATACCGCGTCTTATAATCATTTAGTTTATCTCTTTAATTACCTGTCCGCTTTTAAGTATGATTATCCTCTGTTCCGTGTTTTCCAGCAATTCCCTCGAGTGAGTAGCTATAACAACCGTGGTGCCGTTCAAATTTATAGTCCTGAAAAGGAGCATAATATCCTTGGTGATATCAGGGTCAAGGTTGCCTGTGGGCTCATCAGCCACAAGGATCAGGGGATTATTGATAATGGCCCGTGCAATAGCCACCCTCTGCTGCTCACCGCCTGAAAGTTGAAGTGGAAATGCCTTTTCCTTCTTTTCAAGTCCCACCGCCTTGAGTGCCTGATGCACCTTCTTTTTGATAACAGCAGGCTTTTCATCAGTTACCTCAAGTGCAAGGGCCACATTCTGATAAATGGTCTTGCTGTTAAGGAGCTTGAAGTCCTGGAATACAAAGCCTATCTTTCTTCGTAACAGATCAAGGTTCTTTCTTTTTATGCGTATCAGATTAATATTATTAATGAGTATTTGACCGCTTGTCGGGGTATCAGCCCCGAATATCAGCCTTAATAAAGTTGTCTTTCCAGCACCACTAGGGCCTGTAACAAAGACAAATTCGCCCCTGTGAATATGAAGGCTTACATCATCTATGGCCTTGCTGACCCCGTAACTTTTTGTAACCCTGAAAATTTTAATCATGGTAAAAGCTAGTATTCCCCCAGCGCCCTTAATAAGGCCGCCTTTGCCAGGTGATGATCATACAGGGCACCATAATAGTTTACCCTTGCCTGTGTTAAAAGGGTCTGGGCATCAAGGACTTCCGTGGATGTCGTTATCTGTGCCTTGTAACGCTCATTACTTACCCTCAGATTTTCTTCGCCCTGTTCAACAGCTTTTTTTGCCGCAGGTATCCTCTTTTCTGTCTCCTGCAGGTTTAATATCGCATTTTTTATCTCAAGCCTTATCCCGTCTTCAATTGACCTTCTTGTATTTACCAGTTGATCCTTATTCAGCTCTTTTTGTCGTATTGAGTAGTGATCACCGCCCCAGTTCCAGATATTCCATGACAGATTTGCCATTGCCTGCCAGCCGCTCGAATCCAGCAGTGCAGATGATCCGCTCACAGATGGTGAATCTCCTGTTTTTGTATAGTTATATGTGAGCGAGACCTCAGGGTAGTATTTGCTTCTTGCAAGCCTTATCTGCTGGTCTATCTGCTGATCATTAATCTCAACAGACCTTATCTCCGGCCGTTTTTGAAGGGCCTGATCATAAAACCTGTCAAAATCAACTGGCTCAACAGTATAATCCTGAATATCCTGTACCTCAACAGGGATATTTATCGGCCTTGTAAGTATGATATTGAACGATGCCCTGGCCATGTTTGCCCCGTTCTGGGCCTTTATAAGGTTCTGCTCGGAATTGGCCAGTTCCACCTCTGCCTTTAAAAGATCATTAACCGGGATCATGCCCACATCATAAAAATTCTGCGCGACCTTCAGATGTTCCTGAAGCCCCTCCACTGCACTTTGAGCCACTAGAACTGCCTTATCCGCCTTCAGTATATTGAAATATGCCTCTTTGGCCTTTAAGGCTATATCGAGCTTTTCTATATCCAGCTCCATATTGCTCAGGTCTATCCCGAGTTTAGCCAGTTCATAGGCGCTTGTTAATGCAAACCCTGTGAAAATAGGTTGTGTTATTGTCCCCTGCCACTGGTAATTGTTTTTTGTGCCAAGCGGGACAGAGATAGTGGCATTGGGATCATCCGGTGACTGCATATCCCATGTATTTACCTCCCCTTCCCGCCTGTAACTGTATGTTGTGCTGAAACTTGGCAACAGGTCTGCCCTTGCCTTTTTCTTGCCATATTGCGCCTCTTCTATCGCCTGCTCCTTTGTTTTTACCCCCCAGTTTTTGTCTATGGCCTCTTTCACACTTTTCTCAAGGGTAAACACCTCTGCGTTTGAATCATCCGCTGAAACCGCAACCGTAAGAAAACCATATATAAATGGTATAAATATTAATATTAAAATTCTCTTTATATTTCCTGACATTATTTACCCCCATAATCTATCTGTATATAACATGTTTATATCCGGAATTTCCGTAATAATTAATCAGTCGAATGGAATAATGGTAATTCCATAAAACAGCATATAAAATATGTCAATGTCATTCAATTCTTTATTAGTGGTATAGCAAAAAACATGATGCCTGATCCTGCTGTTTACTTGACTTAAAAAGGCAGAGAATTTACATTGATGCCGTTAAACTAATATCTGACATAAGCGGGGTATTATATGGACAGAAGAATAAAAAAGCAGATTATCCTGGTTATCATCCTCTTATTCGTTTTTTTATGGGTAAAAAAGGATAACCTTATCACATATGCCGGCTTAAGGCCTGCCGCAGAAACCCTTGATTTTAATGAGCAACCAAACGCAACTGAAAACCGGCCCATCATACTCTCTAAAGATGAAGATATAAACATAAGGGTATTTGAAGAGTGTCATCCTGCGGTTGTAAATATCTCCACAGTCACCCTGAGCGTAAACTTCTTCAGACAGATCACCCCGAGGGAAGGCCAGGGTTCAGGGTTTATTATAGACCGCAGGGGTTATATACTTACAAACAACCATGTTGTAGAAAAGGCACAGGAAATCAGGGTAACCTTGGCGAGCGGTGAAAAACTGCCTGCCGAGCTGATAGGTCGCGACCCATATTCTGATATCGCCGTTATAAAAATAACACCTGAAAAGATAAATGTTGCGGTGCCCCTCGGGGATTCCGACAAGATAAAGGTAGGTCAGAAGGCCATCGCCATCGGAAACCCCTTCGGACTTTCCCACACCCTTACAACAGGGATTATCAGCGCCCTTGGCCGATCTATAGAAACAGCGGATGGGATCGAGATAGATGAGATTATACAGACAGATGCGGCCATCAACCCTGGTAATTCCGGAGGGCCGCTGTTAAATTCCAGCGGCGAGGTTATAGGCATCAATACCGCCATATTCAGCCTGTCAGGCGGTAACCAGGGGATCGGGTTTGCTATCCCCATAAACAGGGCTAAAGAAATAGCAAACAATATAATTACAACTGGCCGGGTTCCCCGCCCTTGGCTCGGTATTGAGAGTGTCGCTATTGATGGTGAGTTTGCCTATGCTTTAGGTTTTCCGGCCGGTTACGGTCTGCTCATACAAAAGATATTCCCGAATAGCCCCGCAGATCAGGCCGGCATAAGGGGCGGTGACAGATATGCGATAATCGGGGGCATGCAGATAGTTATTGGCGGAGACCTGATCGTTTCCATAGATAATGAAAAGATAACTGATAGCAGGAAACTGGTAAGCATACTCAACCGTAAAAAGATCGGGCAGAAAGTAGTTATAGAATTCTACAGGGGAAAGAGCCTCATGAAACAGGAAGCAGTTCTTGCTGAAAGGGACAGGACATCTATTTAAATTTAAGAAAGATAAAGACAAATGTTAAAAATAGATTTTGATTTAAGGCAGCTTGAAATTTTCTGCAGGGTGGTGGAACTCAAAAGCTTTTCAAGGGCGGCTGATGCCGTATTTCTTGCACAGGCCTCTGTGAGTGAGAGGATTGCAAACCTTGAAAAGTCAGTTGGCACAGTGCTTCTTGACCGGATGGGCAGACAGATTGTACCGACAAAGGCCGGCGAACTGCTCTATGGCCATGCACTCCGCATGCTGGAAATGAAAAGGACAGCAAGGCAGGAGATAGAAAGGTTTCTTGACCTGAAACAGGGGGAGATACTACTTGGCGGGAGTACCATCCCCGGAGAATATATCCTCCCCCGGATGATTGGCAGGTTTTATGAACAATATCCATTTATATCTATAATACTGACTGTTGCCGGAACCAGGGAGATCGAAGAGATGGTGGCTAATGGCGACCTGGAACTGGGGGTTGTTGGGGCTGATGATTTTAGTAAGGATATTGAAAGTCATAAGATTCTGAACGATGAGCTTGTGCTTGTGATAAATAAAAACCACAGATGGGCAGCAAAAAAATACATAACTGAAGATGAACTATGCCAGGAGCCATTTATCTTACGTGAGGATGGCTCAGGCACATTAAAGATTATGGAACAATACCTAAAGACCTGCTTACATAAAGGTGTTGAGGATCTGAATGTTGTTGCAAAGCTCGGGACATCCACGGCCATAAAAGAGGTGATCAAGGTAAATTTTGGCGTTTCCATATTATCTTCACGTGCAATAGAGACAGAGGTGGAGGCGGGGATACTGAAGACTGTTAAAATAAAGGGTATGCCTCCCATGGCGAGACCATTCTACCTTATAAGGGATAAAAGAAGAGTGGCATCACCCCTTTGTCAGGCAATGATCGATTTTCTTATAAAGATATGATTTTTTCATAATTTTAAAAGATCAATAGATGCCAGTAGAAAAGATTATAGAAAAGGATATAGCTGAGTATGCCGAAAATCTTCCGGATCAGGCAAGCCATAAAAGGTCTGTTATAAGGGAAGAGACAGCAAAGGATATTGCCCGGAGGCACAACCTCAGCCTTTATGATATATATCTTGCCGCACTTGAACTTGAGATATTGCCATACCGCTACATAAGGAATCTCGATTCCATCACTATGCAGGATCAACTTACTCTTGCCAGGTCAAAGGTTTGCATAATAGGCGCTGGCGGGCTCGGCGGGCAGATAATCCTGCTCCTGACCCGATTAGGAATCGGTAACATGACAATAGTGGATGGGGATCTATTTGACGAAACAAACCTGAACAGGCAGGCTTTAAGCAGTATGGATGCCCTTGGAAGGCCAAAGGCCATTGTAGCAAAGGAAGAGGTTGCGAAGATAAACCCGGCAATTAGTGTTACCGCTTATAACCATCGAGTCACCGGGGATAATGCAGAGGAGATCTTTATTGGCGCACAGGTTATTGTTGATGCTCTTGATAATATACCTGACAGGTTCACACTTGAAAATACCGCTAAAAAGATGGGTATACCCCTTGTTCACGGGGCGGTGGCGGGTTTTATTGGCCAGATCATGACGGTCTTTCCGGATGATGCAGGCATGGAAAATATCTATGATAAAAACAGGGGGCCGATACTTCCTGAAAAGAACCCGGCCTTGAAACTGGGTGTACCCGCCGTAACACCGGCAATAATAGCCTCTTTCCAGGTAATGGAGACAGTCAAGATCCTGCTTGGTAAAACAGACCAGTTAAGAAATACCATGCTTTATATTGATGTAGCAAAATCTGAATCCAGAAAACTTTTCTTTAGGAAGAAATAAGAATATTTACCACAGAGGCACCGAGTTCACAGAGGGTTTTATTATAAAATTTTCTCAGTGACCTCTGTGTCTCTGTGGTATATTTTTTAAGTATCTAAAAGATTACCCCCTGTGGTGACGCCTCTATCGGCATTACCTATTACATCACCATTTTCTATCGTCTTTTCCAGCTTGACTTAAGACCTGTTCTCAAAGAGATTATCATGAAAATAAATAATTATAAAACAGGTAAATACCATGAAAGAGATAGATTGCAGAGGGCTTGCATGCCCTGCCCCGGTGCTTAAGACAAAAGAGGCCATTGAAAAGGCGGGTTTAACAGAAATTACAGTTATTGTGGATAATGAGGCTGCAAAAGAAAATGTATCACGGTTCCTTAAGACCAAAAATTTTTCACCCTCCGTACGTGAACAGGGCGGTGCATTTTATATTTCCGGCTCCCTTGGTAAAGAAATAGCTGTTCAGGAGGATGCTGCCTCCCAAAAAGAGTCTGGAACCCAGAAGATTTTTATGATGGTTACTTCAAATACCCTGGGGCACGGGGATGATGAGCTTGGAAAAAGGCTCATGGTAAATTTCATAAAGACCGCAAAAGAGATGGATGACCTGTGGCAGATAGTCTTTATGAACAGTGGTGTAAAACTCACCCTCGACATCTCTGATGCCTATAATGACCTTATTGCCCTTGAGGAAAGCGGGGTGCGGGTACTATCCTGCGGCACATGTCTTTCACACTTTAACCTGCTTGATAAAAAAAGGGCGGGCGAGACCACCAATATGCTGGATATAGTAACCTCCATGCAGGTGGCGGATAAGGTGATAACGGTGTAAGAAGACTATAGGCTATAGACTAAAGGCATATAGGCTTTAGGCTATAGGAAAAAGCCAAAATGCAGGCTATAGGCTTTAGACTTTAGATAAAAGCCAATAAACCACCCCAAACTCTGAACCTTAAATCCTAAAACCAAATCTCGAATCTTGAATCTTGAATCTTAGTCCCTCCCCCTGCCCCATGCGCTATGCTCTATGCGCTCTGCGCTCTGCCCTTAACCCCTAATATCTATTGACAAAAAAGACCAGGTATGTAATTCTTTGCCACATTATGGAATACCCTCTTATTGGCAATCATTATTCTATTAAAAAGATCAGGGAGCTTGTTACAATGGTATCTGGCATGGCCCTGAACGTGCTTTTGCTTGGAGAAACAGGTACAGGCAAGGATGTTATCGCCCGTTATCTTCACCAGTTTTCACCCAGAAAAAACAATAAGTTTATCAAGGTCAACTGTGCCGCACTCCCACTTTCTCTTCTTGAGAGCGAACTCTTCGGGTATGAAAAAGGGGCCTTTACCGGTGCAGATAAATTAAAGCCGGGCAGATTTGAGCAGGCATCAGATGGAGTAATGTTTCTTGATGAGATAGGAGATATGCCTTTACCCTTGCAGGCAAAGCTGCTTAATGTACTCCAGAGTGGTGAATACAGCAGGCTGGGCGGCTCTCAAATGGTAAAGGTAAATGCATGGGTAATAAGCTCCACCAATCATGAATTAAGTAAGGACATAAAAGAAGGTCGTTTCAGGGAAGACCTGTTTTACAGGTTAAATGTCATAAAAATAGAGATGCCACCCTTAAGGAACAGAAAAGAGGATATCCCACTGCTTGTTGATTATTTTATTAAGAAAAACCAGCAGGAGCTTAATATGGGTGATTTTAATATCTCACCCGAACTTCTGGCAGTTTTTTTACAATATAATTGGCCGGGCAATATCAGGGAGCTATCGGCCTTTGTTTTACGGCTTATGATGGGGGATAACCCTGGCAATATTAGAATTGAGATAGAAAAGAAATCAGATATGGTTCCATCAAATCGGGCAACCATTAAAGAAGGTGATTATAATTCTGACATCTCTGATAAAATAGAGCGGGTCTCTCTTAAGGATATCAAGGCCAATGCGGCAGGTTTAATTGAAAAAAAGGCAATTGATCATGTCCTTAATATGACAAATGGTAATAAGGTCAAAACCGCAAA